>DASTVC010000460.1:0-4576 GCA_035759295.1 Longimicrobium sp.
AAAGCCCGGCAACCTGTTCCTGGAGACCAGCGACCACCCCGACGAGCCGCACGTGCGCGTCCTGGACTTCGGCATCGCGCAGGTGTCGGGCGAGGAGGGCACGGTCACGCACCTTACCGAGTTCGGCCGCTCGCCGTTCTCGCCCGCGTTCGCCTCGCCAGAGCAGATGCGCGGCGACGACCGGCTCACGCCCGCGTCCGACGTGTTCAGCCTGGCCGCGGTGGGGTACAACCTGCTCACGGGCGTGCGGCCGTTCACGTCGTCGGACCCGTCGCGGATGGCGGAGGAGACGGCGGACGCCATCGCCGCGCTGCCGCGGCGCGCTCCCGGGCTGGCGCCGCACGTACGCGACGCGCTGGCGCGCGGGCTCGCCATCCATCCGCTTACGCGCTTCCCTGACGCCTCCGCCTTTGCCGACGCGCTGGCGAATGAGCCCGCGACCGCCCCCGCGCAGGCCGCCGCGGCTGCCGTCGCCGCGCCCGTGCCCGCGGGGCGCCTGCGTTCGCCGCTGGGCGCGGTGTCGGTAGAGCCGGACGAGGGCACGCGCCTGCAGACCGCGCCGCCGTCGCGTCCCACGCGCATCCCGCAGCGCGAGCGCACCGTGCCGCCCGCCTACACGCCCGCGCGCGCCGCGACAGTCCTGCCGCAGCCCGCGCTCTCGGCCATGGCGATGCCGGCGCAGTCGGTCCTCGCCGCGCCTGCTCCCGCGCCGGTTGCGTCCGAAGGGATGACGCGCCCGCCGGGGCAGCCGGGGATGGCGCGCCGCTTTTTCCGCGGGCTGTGGAACTTCACCGTCACCACGGCGGTGATGGCGCTGTTCGTGGGCGCGTGGGCGCTGGCCGCCAACGGCGTAATGCAGCGGAATCGGGAGCAGATGTACGCCGGCGCCACGGTAACCGTGCTGTTCACCCCGCTGGCCGTGCACCGGCTTACCGGCCGCCGCGGCCGCTACGGATTCGTGCTCTTCGGCTCCATCGTCGCGACGGCGACGGCCGTGTACTACGTCGGGCGCGATACCGATCCCGCCATCATCCTGACCGCCATGTTCGGCATGCAGGTGGTCACCAGTTTCCTGATGGCCCGCCTCACCCGCCGCCGCCTCGTCGTCCCCCCCGTCATCGGCTACTGAGTTTTCGCACGAAAGACGCCCCCGCATCAGTCCATATGCGGGGGCATTTTTCTCATTTTTCGCTATACACTTTCCGCCACAGTCGAGCGCTCGTGCACGCCTGTGTCTCACTTTACGCGCGTCCTTCCGCTTTGGAGAAAAATAATTATCATGAAAAATGACCAGACCACGGATCTACGTCGAGACAAGCATCCCGGGTACCTACTACACCAGCCGCTCGGGACCGGAGATGACCGAAAAGCGCGCGCTGACGCGCCGCTGGTGGCGTGAGGCGGTCGATACGTGTGAGTTCGTAACCAGCGCTCTCGTCCAGCACGAACTGCTGCGCGGCACGTCAGAGCATGTGTCTGCACGCCTGGCGCTCATCCACAACCTGGAGATGGTTGAGGTGAACGACCGCGTAGAAGCCACTGCGGGTGTCTACATGCAGAGGAAGCTCATGCCGGCGAATCCGCCCGCTGATGCTCTGCATCTTGCTCTCGCGTCGCATTATAATTGCGACGTACTGATTACATGGAACTACCGCCATCTGGCGAATTCGACCAAATTGCATCACATCCGGCTGATCAACGCGCGGTTGGGACTACCGGTGCCACTGATCACCACGCCGCGGCGCCTGCTGGGAGGAGAAGATGAGCTTGCCTGAGTCCGAGGATCCGTTACTGGCGGAGCTGGACGATGTCCGCCGCCGCATCTTCGAGGAATGCGGGAATGATCCGCAACGGTACATCGCGTTTTATCGCGAGTACCAGAAGCAGTTCGCCGATCGCCTCATCAGCAGGCACGATCAGCAGTCACTCGACAAATCGGCGGCGTAGCCCGCCTGCTGTATCTCGCGGAGAACGCGTTCCCCCGCATCGACTGACGGTGCGGGGATTCTGTTGTGCCGAGAGCTGAAGATACGCCGCGACACGTTTTTCGCTGCCGTGCGTATCATGTCTTGCGGGATCGACGAAGAAAACGAGTGCTACGGAGATGGAGATGAATCAGGACGAGATCAACCGGGCCGAATGGGAAAACCCGGCCAACTGGTCGGACGCGCTGGTGGGAATCTACTTCAGCAAGCGCGACACCCGCGTGTGGGTGCCCAAGCGCCTGCCCAACTGGGGCTGGACCCTCAACCTGGGCAACCCCTCTGCCGCGTGGTGGCTGGTGGGCCTCCTTGCCGCCCCACCTGTGCTCGCCAGCCTCTTCCGCCGCCGCAACCACGACTAAACCAGGCATGAGCTCGCCCCGCGTTCCCGACGCGTGGCGCTTCGTTCACTTCTCCGCCATTTGAGGCCAGCT
Source organism: Longimicrobium sp. (assembly GCA_035759295.1). Lineage (GTDB taxonomy): Bacteria > Gemmatimonadota > Gemmatimonadetes > Longimicrobiales > Longimicrobiaceae > Longimicrobium. The sequence continues at coordinate 2,417 of DASTVC010000460.1, forward strand.
GCCGTACACGCTTGTACCGCAGGTGGCGCAGTTCGCACGCAACCTTCCACTCTGGACGGAAGCGATTATCTTGCGGGATGCTGAGACAACGAACTTATGTCGAGACCACGATCCCAAGCGCGTATTACACGAACCGTTCGGCGCCGGACATGGTCGAGCGCCGTGAGACGACGCGCAGGTGGTGGAAGGAGGCGAGCGCATCCTGTGAGCTGGTCACCAGCGCGGCCGTGATTCGCGAGCTGGTGAACGGGATGTCGAGACACGTTCATCCAAGGCTCAGGCTCATCGGCGGCCTGCCGTTTCTCGACGTGACGCCGGCGGCGCTGGCCACGGCGGAGCTCTACGTCCGGCGGAAGATCATGCCCGCCGATCCGTACGAAGACGCGCTGCATCTTGCACTGGCTTCGCACCACAATTGCGACGTGCTTGCCACGTGGAACTTCCGCCATCTCGCCAATCCGAACAAATTCAACCAGATTCGGCGAATTAACCTGGAAGCCGGACTGTTCGTACCCGCCATCCGTACGCCACAGCAGTTGTTGGGAGGTGAGACATGAGCAGCAGACCCCGGACTGGCGACCCGCTCCTCGACGAGGTGGATGAGGCGCGCCGCCGCATTCTCGCCGAGTGCGACAATGATCCGCGGAAGGCACTGGAATCCTACCTGGAGTATCAGAAGCAGTTCGCCGACCGCATCGTGGACTACTCGAAGGTACCGCGGCCCGGGAAATCGGCGGCGTAGTCGAATCGTCCGGGTTGGCCGGTACGCGCGGACGGGTTTGCGCGGCGGGCGCGGCGGCGTAGTTTGGGCCATCCGCGTTTCGCCGTCTTCCTCCACCGGCAGACCAACCGTGCTCCGACGCATCCTTCCCCTGTCCCTCCTGCTTCCGGCGGCGCTCGGCGCGCAGCAGGCCATGACGGGATACTCGCCGCAGGCCGCCGAGCGCGAGCGCGCCGCCGAGGCCGCCGCCGTCGCCGCGCCCAGCCCCCAGCGCTCCGAACAGCATTCGCGCGTGCTCTCCGCCGAGACGCACGTCGCGGGGACACCCGTCCAGCGCCGCACCGCCGACTACGTGATCGCGCAGATGCGCGAGATGGGGCTGGAGACGGAGGTGCGCACCTACCGCGTCTGGCTGCCCCACGCCACCACCGTCCGCGCCTGGCGCGTATCCCCCGACCCCGTCGAGCTGAACCTGGCCGAGCCGGTGATCCCCGGCGATCCCACGACGAGCCTGGCGCAGTATCCCACCGTCAACGGCTACTCCGCGCCCGGCGACGCCACGGGCGAGGTGGTCTACGTCAACTACGGGCTCATCGAAGACTACAAGCGGCTGGACTCGCTGGGCGTAAGCGTGCGCGGCAAGGTCGCTATAGCGCGCTACGGGCGGTCGTTCCGCGGCATCAAGGCGCGCGAGGCGGAGCGGAACGGCGCGGTGGCACTCATCATCTACAGCGACCCGCGCGACGACGGCTACCTGGTGGAAGACGTGTATCCCGAAGGCCCCATGCGGCCCGAGGGCGCCGTGCAGCGCGGGAGCGTGATGAACACCAACGGCGACCCCGCCACCCCCGGCTGGGCCAGCCACGCCGACGCGCGGCACGTCCCCGCCGAGCAGATGACCATCCCGCACATCCCCGTCATCCCCATGTCGTACGGCGACGCGGCGGAGCTGCTGCGCGGGGTCCGGGGCACCGACGTGCCCAACGAGTGGCAGGGCGGGCTCCCCTTCCGCTACCACATCGGCCCGGGGCCGGTCACCGCGCGGGTGCAGGTGACCACGGACGCCGCCACGGGGGGATGGAAGGAGATCCACGACACCTTCGGCATCATCCGCGGGACGGAGTTTCCGGACGAGATCGTGATGATCGGCGCGCACCGCGACGCGTGGGGCCCCGGCGCGGCCGACAACGTGAGCGGCACGGTGAGCGTGATGGAGGCGGCGCAGGCGCTGGCCGAGCAGGCGCGCGCCGGGCAGCGTCCCCGGCGCACCGTGGTCTTCGCCACCTGGGACGCGGAGGAGTGGGGGCTCATCGGCAGCACGGAGTACGTGGAGGACGACTCGGTGCGCCTGCTGCGCGGCGGGGTGGCGTACCTGAACCAGGACGTCTCGGCAATCGGCACCCAGTTCGGCGGCGGCGGTTCGCCGTCGCTGCGCGAGA
>DASTVC010000461.1:0-6486 GCA_035759295.1 Longimicrobium sp.
CCAAGGGCGAATGAATTCGCCGCTGGGAAAACGCAAAGTCCGCCTGCGCGGACTGCGCCCGCAAGTGCTCGGCGCGCGACGGGCGACATCTCGAAGGCGATCCGCTGCCGCTCCCCGCAGGTGAAGCCCTGCGCAGTTTGCAGGGCTTTCCGCTGTCGTAGCGGCGGCTTCAGCCGCTCCCGCAGCCGCGGCCTGTCGATCCCGGAGTTCTGGATTCCGTCGATTGTAGGCGCGACGATGCGCCGCGGCAATCGCCGCATCCGGTCCGCTACCAGATGATCGACAGGCAGGTGAGCGACCCTTCGCCCTTCTGGAACTCCGAGATCTCCAGCGGCACCACCCGCGCGCCGTGCCGCTCGCCGAACGCGCGCAGCCGCACCTCCGTGCGCGGGTTCCCCGCGACGACCAGCAGGTCGCCGTTGATGCGCAGGCAGTTGCTGGCCACCGGCTCCCCCGGGTCCGTGCGGATCACCTCGTCCACGTCGAACAAGCCCACGCCGTCGAAGTCGTGCACGGCCACCAGGACGCCGTTCCCCAGGTACGTCGCCGCCGTCTTCAGGTGCAGGTACTTCTCCACCGGCACCGCGACCACGCGGCGGCCCTCCGGTGCCAGGAACTCGCGCAGCGCGTCGACCCCGCGCTCGTCCGTCCGCGCCGTCAGGCCGACGTACGTCGTGTCCTCCACGTGCAGCACATCACCGCCCTCCAACCGCGCATCCGCCGGGAGCTCCATCGTCTGGTGCCACTGGCGCAGCGCCGCTTCCACCGGCGGAGGCTCGCCCTCGCGGTGCGCCGTCAGCCGGCCGATCAGCGCGCGCGGCGGAATGACCACGGCCGGATCTTCGATGAAGACGCAGTCCGGCCACGCCTCGTCCCCATCCAGCAGGTGCACCTCCAATCCGGCCGCCCGCAGCGCGTCCGCGTACGCCGCGTGCTGCGCCCTCGCCAGCTCGTTGCTGATGGAGACGCCCCTGGCCTGATAGAAGGGGGCGTAGGAGTCCGGCACCCGCCGCATCAACGCAGTCGTCAGCTCGCGCACCTGTTGCACCTTGCTCATGGGGGATAGCTTCGGCTCGCCGGCCAAGATGCGGCCCCGTCCGTGCAGCGGCAACGCCCGCCGGCCGACGACTTCTTTCCCGATTCCTGAAGCGCCCCCTCACGTGACCACACTCGACGCGACCGTTGTGCAGCTCCACACGCGGATGCTGAACGACCAGCCGCGCACGCAGCGCTTTCTTTCCGCCATCGCCGAGGTGGTGCGCCCCGGCGACGTGGTGGTGGACCTGGGCACCGGCACCGGCATCCTGGCCATCGCCGCCGCCAGGGCCGGGGCGAGAAAGGTCTACGCCATCGAGGCCGGTCCGGTGGGCCCCATCGCCCGCAAGCTGTTCGCCGCCAACGGCCTGGGCGACCAGATCGAGCTGGTGGAGGGGTACTCCACCGACATCGACCTTCCCGAGCGCGCCGACGTGCTGGTCACCGAGACCTTCGGCAACAGCCCGCTGTCGGAAGAGGTGCTGGAGATCGTGGTGGATGCGCGCAAGCGGCTGCTTAAGCCGGATGCCCGCGTGGTCCCCGGCTCCGTGCGCGTGTTCGGCACGCCGGTGATGGTGCCGCCGAAGGAACTGGGCGAGTTCGTCTTCACCCCCGAATGCCTGCGCCAGTGGCAGGACTGGTACGGCGTCGACTTCACCCCGCTGGGGTCGGTGGATCGCAATGCGCTCCTCACCCACTGGCTGGACCGCGCCAAGGTGGCGGACTGGAAGCCGCTCGCCCCCACCGCGCCGCTCATCGACATCGACCTCACCGCGATGAGCGACGCCCGCGTCCACGGCACCGCCGACGTCCCGGTGCAGAAGAACGGGACGCTGAGCGCGATCGCCGTGCACTTCGACCTGCAGCTGAGCGCGTCCGTCACACACTCCACCGATCCCCACCAGTCCGGCCCTGACAACCACTGGCTGGTCCCCATCTACTTCTTCGTCGAGCCCATGGACGTGCGAAAGGGCGACGTCCTGCGCCTCAGCTACAGCTACGACCCCGCGGACAAGGAAGAGTGGATCGACGTGCGCCTGGCGTGAGTGCACATCGATCCGCCCGGGCGGCTAGAACGGGAAGTCGATCGGGAACCGCACCCAGGCATCGGCGGGATATCCGTCGATCTCTCCGGGCCTGAAGCGGATGCGGCGCACGATGCTGCGCACGGGGTCGTCCACGGCCGCGACGCCGGTGGGCTCGAGCAGCTGGATGGACCCGGGGTCGATCTCGCCACTGGCGGTGACAAGAAGCTCCACGTAGATCCGCGGCGCCGCCAGCCGTCTCGCGCCCGGCCGGTACGTCAGGCTCTGGGCGACGTCCCCCAGCCGGCGCTGGACCCACTCCAGGTTCGTCGGCTGCGGCGCGCGAATCGTCATTTCTGGCACGTCCACCACCGGCGCGGGGCCGCCGGCCACCCGGACCAGGTATCGCCTGCGGTCGCCCCACGGTGCCAGCGCCTTCAGGTTGGCCCGGATGGCCGCGATGGCCGCGGCGGCGTAGTCCGCGGGGATCCTGTCGTACACCGGCTGCACTGACTCGGCCACGCCCGTGGTGTCGAACCACACGTGGAAGAGCGGCTTCATCCCCGCCGGCAGCGCCGGCTGCGGGAGCCCCGCGGCGGCGAGCGCCAGCCCGGCCGAGTCTACCCATGCATCGAGCGGCCTGGTCACCTCGCAGTCGCGCAGCTCCAGCGTCGCGGCCGCCTGGTCGATGGCGTCTTCCTGGCCGGCCCGCCCCACGAGCGTTACGGCCACGGTGCGGCCGCGGAACGAGGCCACCTGGATCACCTGGTAGGTTTCGCCCTGGCTGACGCGACTCCGCAGCACCATCCGCAGCCATGGCGTCCCGTCCAGCTCTACCGGCCCGTGGGAGATCCAGCGGACCTCGTGGGACGAGCGGCCCCCCACGCGTCGCAGCCAGTCGCGCCGGAACGACGCCGAATCGGGCATTGCCACGCCGTCGAGAACCTGCATCGTTACGGACGTGCTGTCGCTCGCGGCGGTGATGCTCCCCGGGCCTTCGCGCCCGCGCACGATTTCCCCGGCCGCGGGCGAGCCCAGCGCCTGCGGCGGCACCAGCGACAACCGCCCGTCGAGCCACGACCAGCGCCCCGGCTCCCGCACGCGCAGGCGCGCCCGCAGCGCCTCCTCCTCACAGACCGCGGTGGCGAGCCCGGCGTCCGGCCGGGGTGAACCCACCGGCGGGGGCTGCACCGCGAGCGCGGGCCCGACGGCGCAGCCGCGAACGTCCAGCGACGCGGCGGCGTAGTCCATCTCCGCGCCCCAGTCTCCGTGGGGAACGCGGTTCACGAATACCGCTTCCAGGGTACGCCCCTGGTAGGCGGTGAGGTACCGCCGGTGGTGCTCGGTGGCGCCGCCTGTGCTGGCCGTGTATTCGTGCACCAGCCAGCGTGTGCCGCCCTGCTCCACCACCTCGCGCGCCACCCACTGGCCAAATCCCGGCGCCACCGTTTCCACGACGCGCACCCGCATGGCCTGGTAGTCGGGAGAATCCACCCGTGCCACCTCGTCCACGAAGCGGACGAAGATCAGCGCGGTATCGTTCGATACGACGAGCTCGGGGAACGGCCCCGTCCCGAAGCGCCGCGCCACCATCTCGTCGGTGGCCCGGCCCAGCCCCTCGGGGAGCACCAGCGACACATGCCCGTCGGCGACCGTCACGCGCCGGGGATCGGTGGAATCGCAGCGGCCGTTTTCGGCAAGGGATTGTGCCGCGGCGGCCGGCGCGGCACCCGCCAGCAGCAGCAAGGCGCCGGCGGCGACGCACCTGCGCGGCGACCGATGGATTCTCATGATTTTCCGGGGCGGATGGGAATCGGGCAGGATTAACAGGCGGGAACCACGGGGAGATTCTGGGCACGTACGGCCGGCCGCGCAAGACGGGCAACGGGCTCCCACTCTCACGGAGCCCTTCGGCCACAAGTACGCCTCCGGATCGATGTGCGCCTGGCGACCTGATCAGTTGCGCGGCTGAAATCACAAGATCCGTCGGTGCCGACCGCATGATCTCGCCGGCATTCGTGCCGAGACGGCGCGTCTGGACCTGCCCGCCATCGAGGTCGACGACATGATGTCGGAGGATGATCTCGCCCGGCGAGTGACGGACGTGTTCGGCCTCTGAGCCACGACGGAGCACGGGTCCTGCTCTCGCGCGCTACTGCACCACGCCCCTGCGGAACCGCGCCTGGGCGGTGTCGACGTAGGCGCGGTAGCCGGCGGGGTCGATGAACGGGTCCGCCGGGTTCTTCGCCGTGTCGCGCGCGACGAACTTGCGGTACCTGCCCCACAGCCGCGCGTGAGAGCTCACCCAGATGTCGGCGGGAAGGCCGCGCATCACGCGAAAGCTGCGCTCCAGGTCCGCCCCCTGCTCCGGATATCGCATCCCCCCCAGCACCACCAGGCTGCACGCGCTCACCACGTTCAGCACGCGGTCGCCGTCGCGGACGGGGAACGACCATGAGGTGCATCCGCGCGTGTGGCCGCCCGTGACGTGCGCGGTAAGCGCGGTCGGGCCGACGCGGATCGTGTCGCCGTCCCTGATCCGATGATCGACGCGCGCGGCCGGGTAGCTCAGGAGCCCTATCCAGATGAGCGCCCGCAGCGGCAGAACGATGTCGGGATCGTCGCCGCCGGAGGCGAGGGCGCGGGCACTGGCGTCGCTGGCCCACAGCTCCGCGCCGGACGCCCGCTGCAGCTCCGCCAATCCGCCCGCGTGGTCCATGTGCGGCTCGGAGTTCAGGAGCACCTTCACGTCCTTGATGTCGAACCCCAGCCTGGCGATGCTCGCCATGATCATCGGCGCGGTGCCGGGATAGCCGCCGTCGATCAGCACGTGGCCCTGGGGACCGGCGATGAGGAACGCCGACACGTCGTTCGCGCCGACGTAGTACAGGTTGCCGGCGATGCGGAACGGCTCCGCCGGCTTCTGTCCGCCGCGGTTCGATGCATCCCGCCACCTGCCGAAGAGGATCACGGCGGGGATGGCGGCAAGGGCGAGCAGGGCCAGCACCACGCGTCGCCGGGAAGGGCGCATCATTCGTCGTTCCGGTTGTGGGCTCGGGTTCACCTGATGCGGCTACTTGTGATGCGACCGGATGCGGGCGCGGGTGACGAGGTACCCTCCGATGCCCAGCACGATCAGCCCCAGGGGAATGGCGCCGGGCTCATCCTCCGTGGTGATCATGAAGATCATCAGCAGGATGCCGATCACAATGACCAGAATCGACAGCATCGACTGCATCTTCAGCCTTCTGCCGGCGTCCGGCGTGGTGTTGTCCGTGCTCATCGTTCTTCCTGGGTAGATGATGGAAAGCAGAGCCGCAATGTACCTTGTCATCCTGCGTGCGCGTGTGATGCGCCTCGGCCGCGGTCTTCACCGCCGCGCCGTTGCCGGACCTCTTCTGCGCCGGCGCCGTGCCGCCGCGCGACGTCGGGGAACGATCCGCGGCCGAAGAACACCTTGTGCGCGACGGCGCGGAACGGGGGCAGGCGGAGCGCCGCGCAGGCCAGCTCGGCCGCGGCAGGCGAGCGCACGGCCGACAGCACCCGCCGGATGAGCAGCCGCGTGCGGAAGCGGGCGCGCAGGGCGGCGCCGTCGTACGGTGCCAGTGCGGCGGGGTCGCCCGTGGCCAGGAACTCGGCGGCCACGTCGGCGGCCAGGGCAGAAAGGCGCAGGCACGGGTCCAGCCCGCCCGCCGTGAGCGGGGACACGGCGCCGGCCGCGTCGCCCGCCAGCAGCCCGCGCGCGCAGGCAATGCGCGGCAGCACCCCGCCCACCGGAATGCGTCCGCCGCGCCGCTCGCACGCCACCGCGCCCCGCAGTCCGAAGCGCGGCGCCACGCGCGCGTGAAAGCGGCGGAGCGCCTCCGCCGGCCGGAACCGCGAGGCGTATCCGCCCACCCCCACGTGCACCTCCTCGCCATCGTCCACCACCCAGGCGATGTAGCCGGGCGCCACCTCCGGATCGATCCAGCAGTGGAACGCGGGTTCGTGGCCGGTGCGCACGCCGCGGAACACCTCCTCCACACCCACGATCCACTCGCGGTTCACGTCCAGCCCCAGCGCGGGCGCCACGCGCGACACCGCGCCGTCGGCGCCCACCACGAAGCGCGCGTGCAGCCGCTCCCGCCGCCCCCCGCGCTCCAGCGTCGCGGCGGAGCCCGCCCCGTCCGGCTCGAGCGCGGCCAAGCTGGTCGCCGGCGCCCACCGCACGCCGGCGCCGATGCAGTCGTCCAGGGCGCGGCGGTACAGCGGGCCCATGCGGCCCACGCGGTACTCGTCGTGCGGGCTCTCCAGCACCATCGCCCTTCCGCGCGGGGAGTAGAGCGCCACGCGCCGCACCGGCGGCCCCAGGCAGTCGTCCGGGAGCGTGAAGCTCTCCAGCGTCCGCCGGACGAAGATGCCGGTGGTATGCACCGCGTGGTCCACG
>DASTVC010000462.1:0-7281 GCA_035759295.1 Longimicrobium sp.
CCCCGCCGCTTTGTCATCCACCGAAAACCGCTCTACTCGTGGTTGCCGCGCCCGCGGTTTCCGTTTCCGTTTCCGCCACCGTTGCGGCAGCGTCCGTTGCCGTTTCCGTTGCCGCGGCCGGCGTTGCAGCGCACGCCATCCTGCTTGTTCTTGTTCTTGTTTGGCCGCGCGCTGCCGTTGCCGTTTCCGCTGCCCGATCCGCGCGAGTACACGCCGCTTCCGGGATAGCTGATGGGATTGCGGCTGTTGCCCGAGCAGGCGGTGGTCGCCAGCATCACGGCCACCAGGCCGGCGGCCATGCGGGGGAAGTGCTTCATTGCGATCTCTCCACGTCAGTCGTTGACCGCGGGCACGGACGGCGGCCCACAGGCGTTTGCCATCCTGCTCGCAAGTGCTGAGCCGGAAAGACGATCGGGGGTGCTCCGCGGTCACCGGCGCATCGGCCGCACTCGACACCGGCGGGGCGGCGGGGTAGTTTCGGGGCTCGCGAAAACCGCACGACCGCCCGAGCCGCCGGACTGAAATCGTATGGACGCCCTCAAGCAGACCGACTCCGACATCCACCGCCTGCTGATCGCCGAGGCCGACCGGCAGGAGAACCAGCTGGAGATGATCGCCTCGGAGAACTTCGTCTCGCAGGCGGTGCTGCAGGCGATGGGCTCGGTGCTCACCAACAAGTACGCCGAAGGCTACCCCGGCAAGCGCTACTACGGCGGCTGCGAGGTGGTGGACGAGGTGGAGAAGCTGGCGCAGGAGCGGCTGCTGAAGCTCTTTGGCGCCGAGCACGCCAACGTGCAGCCTCACAGCGGGGCGCAGGCCAACATGGCCGTCTACTTCGCGCTCATGGAGCCCGGCGACACGCTGCTGGGGATGAACCTGTCCGAAGGCGGCCACCTTACGCACGGCTCGCCGGTGAACTTCAGCGGGCGGCTGTACAACGTGGTGGCGTACGGCGTGCGCCCCGACGACCACCGCATCGACTACGCGGCGCTGCGCGACCAGGCCATGCAGGTGCGGCCCAGGGTGATCGTGGCCGGCGCCAGCGCGTACCCGCGGCAGATCGACTTCGAGGTGTTCGGCGAGATCGCGAAGGAGTCGGGCGCGCGCCTCGTCGTCGACATGGCGCACATCGCCGGCCTCGTCGCCACGGGGCATCATCCCAACCCGGTGCCGTTCGCGGACGTGGTGACGTCGACCACGCACAAGACGCTGCGCGGACCGCGCGGCGGGCTGATCCTGTCGACGGAGGAGCACGCGAAGGCGATCGACAAGCAGATCTTCCCGGGGATCCAGGGCGGCCCGCTGATGCACGTGATCGCGGCCAAGGCGGTGGCGTTCAGCGAGGCGCTGCGGCCGGAGTTCAGCGACTACAGCGGCCGCGTGATCGCCAACGCCCGCGCGCTGGCGGAGGGGTTGATGGAGCGCGGCTTCAACCTGGTCTCCGGCGGCACGGACAACCATCTGCTGCTGGTGGACCTGCGCAACAAGGGCGTGACGGGGAAGGTGGCCGAGAAGGCGCTGGAGCACGCCGGCATCACGGTGAACAAGAACACGGTGCCGGGCGAGACGGAGAGCCCGTTCGTGACCTCCGGCGTGCGCATCGGCACCCCCGCGCTAACCACCCGCGGCCTGGGCGAGCCCGAGATGCGCGTGATCGCCGGCTTCATCGACCGCGTGATCACCGCGCCCACGGACGAAGGCGTTGCCAAGCAGGTGCTCGGCGAGGTGCGCGAGCTGTGCGGCCGGTTCCCCCTCTACGGCGACTGGGCACGGGCGTAAAGAGAGTGGTCTGCATAGACGAACGGCCTCGCATGGTTGCGGGGCCGTTTTCGTGCGGGACGGTTGACGAAGTCCGATGATGTTCGCATCGTTCAGCTTGGCCCATTGAGGAGGGGTGAGAATGGCAAAGGAAACGCTGAGCGTCGACCTCGATCCTGTGCTGATCGACCGCATCCGTCAGTACTGCGAGGAGCACGGGACGGACATCGCCGAGACAATCAGTGGGTTGATTTCCACACTCCCGGCCGGTAACGGAGCGTACGCGCCGGCCGCGGGTCACTCTTCGCCCTTTGAGGGCGACTCTTCTGATCTGGACGCAGATTGGGAGGAACATCTTCCACCGATCACGCGCAGTCTTCTGGGCGCCGCATCGGGCAGCGCAGGGGAAGAGGAGTACAAGGAGTATCTCTGGCGAAAGTACGGGGGATGACCGTACTACTCGACGCCAACATTCTTCTGGACCTTCTACAACGCCGCCCCGGATTCATGAAGCCCGCGGCGGCCCTTTTTGCCGCCATCGAAAAGAAGCGCGCGACTGGCTTCGTGGCTGGCCATACGATTACGACGATCTACTACATCCTCCGCCGTACGGACGGTGCTGCGGCCGCCGGGTTGGCCGTATCCAATCTGCTGCAGGTACTCGAGGTCGTTCCTGTACAGAGGAAGGACTTTGTCCGGGCGCTCGCGATGGGGTGGAGGGATTTCGAAGACGCGGTTCAGGCCGTCTGCGCAGACAAGGTTGGCGCAGACTACATCGTCACCCGCAACCTGGACGATTTTCGCGGTTCTCCCGTGCCCGTGCATGCCCCCGCGCATGTCCTGAAGCTGCTGTGAGCAGTGCGGGCACAGCAAGAAAGAAGGGCCCCGCACCCGCGGGGCCCTTCTGATTTACCGTCCGCACTCCCGCACTCCCGCACTCCCGCACTCCCGCACTCCCGCACTCCCGCACTCACGCACTCACGCACTCATCCTACGCGCGGAAGTCGGCGACGGCGAGGCGGAGCTGCTGGGCCATGCGCGACAGCGAGTGCACTGAGGAGCCCGCCTCGCCTTCGCTGCTGTCGGAGACGGCGGCGATGCGCTGCACGGAGGCCAGCACCTCGGTGCTCTGCGCAGCCATCTCCTCGGCGGCGGCCGCGCTTTCCTCCGCCACGCCGGCGACGGATTCGACGAGCAGCGACAGGCGGCCCAGCTGCGTCGTCATTCCCTCGGCGCTCTCGGCGATGCGCTGCGCCTGCTGGTTGGTGCCGGAGAGCGCGCCCAGGATGTCGTCCAGCGCGCCGGCCGCCTCGCGCGCCATCCCCGTGCCCGCCTCGGCACTGGCGGTGCCGGCCTGCATGGCGGCGGCGACGCCCGCGGTGCCCTCGCGAATGCCGTTCACCAGCACGGCGATCTCGCCCGTGGAGCGCGCGGAAAGGTCCGCCAGCTTGCGCACCTCTTCGGCGACGACGGCAAAGCCGCGGCCGTGCTCGCCCGCGCGCGCGGCCTCGATGGCGGCGTTGAGCGCCAAGAGGTTCGTCTGCTCGGCGATGTCGTTCACCCGCGCCACGATCTGCTCCACCTCGGCCGAGCGCGCGTCCAGCTGGCGCACCCGGTCGTCGGCCTGCAGCACGGAGGCGCGGATCTCGTCCAGGCTGCCCATCGCCCGCTGGATGGTGGCGCTGCTGGCCCGCGCCGCCGCCACGCTGTTGTCCGCCGAGGCCGCCAGGGCGCGGGCGTCGCCGGTGACGTGCTCGATGGCGGTGGTCATCTCCTCCATCACCTCCGCCGTGTTCTGCGCCGCCTGCGCCTGGTCCTGCGCGCCGGCGGTGATCTGCTCGATCACGGCGCCCAGCTGGCCGACCAGGTCCGCCGTCTCGGCCGCGCCCGCGCTGATCTCGGTGCTGCTTTCCGCCAGCGAGCCGCTGAGCTGCGTGATGCGGCCGATGGCGGTGCGCATACGGCCCGCCATGTCGTTGAGCGACTGGATCATGGCGCCCACCTCGTCCGTGCCGCGGGCCTCGGCGCGCGCGGTAAGGTCGCCGTCGGCCAGGCGCCGGTTCACGTCCACGGCCTCGCGCAGCGGCACCACGATCATGCGGGTGATGGCCAGCGCCACCGCCAGCAGCACGGCGAAGGCGACGGCGGTGGTGACGACCATGGCCCAGAGCGCGTTGCGGGCGGCGCGGCGGCCGCCGGTCTGCGCGGCGGCGGCCTGCGCCTCGATCTGATCGGTCAGCGCGCCCAGGTCCGTCCCCAGCCGCTCGAAGCTCTGCTCGAACGCGCCCATCCCGCGCACGGCTGCGTCGCGGTCGCGCGGGGCCTGGGCGATGAGCGCCGCGCCGGCGTCCACGTACGCGTCCAGGCTGGCGCGCGCGCCGCCGACCGCCTGCGCGGCGTCGTCGCCGCCCTGCTCCAGCGTCTGCAGCGCCTGCCGCATGCGCGCCACGTCCTGGTCCAGGGCGGTGCGGGCCTCGCCGGCGGCGGCGGGGTTGGCCACGGCGCGGTACACGTCGGCGCGGATGGCGTCGTGCATCATGTCCACGTCGCCCTGCAGCCGGATCTCGGAGGTGGTGCGCGTGACGTGCGCCAGCGCGGCGCCCGTGCGGCGCAGCCCCAGCAGCCCGGCGGCGCCCACGCACAGCACCAGGAAGATGCCAAGCGCGCCGAACACCAGCAGCCGCGTGGCAACCGAAAGGTTTCTCATGGATGGAGCAGAAGGAGGACGAGCGAGCGAAGCCCGGATGGTCTGGCTGGAAAATGACACGCCGCAGCGTCAGAGCGCTGCGGCGCGAAACCGTTTCAGGCGCGGAAATGTAACGGCGCGCGCGCGCCGCGAACAGTGGAGCAGGGTGCATCGAGCCCGTGGCTCGCGGGCGAAACATGGACTTTCGGTCCGCACACTCCGCACACATCCCGTGCGCGGCCTCAATCGTCGAGTGAGGGCGGCGCGCATAATTTGCAGATTCCACCATGGCCCGGCATCCACCGAAGGATCGTTCTCCGCCATGTTGTACGCAGGGAGCGACCCACGGCGAACCGCCGGGCGGCTCCGGTGTATGCGACCGGTCTTGCCCCCGACCGGACAAAACAAGCAGTGCCTGCCATGAAGCGAGCATACATCGAGACCTACGGCTGCCAGATGAACATCAGCGACAGCGAGCTGATGGCCGGCATCCTGGCGGAACAGGGGTTCGTCGCCACCGACAAGCCCGACGACGCCGACGTCATCCTGGTGAACACCTGCGCCATCCGCGACCACGCGGAGCAGCGCGTGATCGGCCGCGTGGGGCAGCTGCAGCAGTACCGCCGCGAGGGCGCGCTGATCGGCGTGACCGGGTGCATGGCGCAGCGCATGGGCGAAAGCCTGCTGGGCCGGGCGGGCGGGGTGGACCTGGTGATGGGCCCCGACGCCTACCGCCAGCTTCCCGGCAAGCTGGAGGAAGTCGGGGCGAAGCGCACGCCACGTCCCGCGCTGCCGCTGGCTTTCGGCACGCACGCGCCGCAGCAGCCGAAGGGGCTCACCGTGCTGGGCTTCGACCCGCACGAGAACTACGAGGGCGTGGCGGCCAGGCGCATCTCGTCGGTGAGCGCGTGGGTGCCCATCCAGCGCGGGTGCAACTACCGCTGCACCTACTGCATTGTCCCCTACGTGCGTGGCGACGAGAAGAACCGCGACCCCGTCGCCATCCTGGACGAGGTGCGGGCGCTGGCGCAGGACGGCGTGCCCGAGGTGACGCTGCTGGGGCAGACGGTGAACTCGTACGAGCACGGGGACTGGAACTTCCCGCGCCTGCTGCGCGAGGTGGCGCGGGTGGACGGCATTCGCCGCGTGCGCTTCACCAGCCCGCATCCCAACGACTTCACCCGCGAGCTGGTGGAGGTGATGGCGACGGAGCCTGCCGTCTGCAAGCAGCTGCACCTGCCCGTGCAGAGCGGCCACAACCGCACGCTCAAGCGCATGCTGCGCCGCTACACGGTGGAGGAGTACCTGGAGAAGATCGAGTGGGTGCGCGCGGCCATGCCCCACATCGCGCTCTCCACCGACGTGATCGTCGCGTTCCCCGGCGAGACGGACGAGGAGTACCAGGGAACGCTGGAGCTGATGCGCTCGGTGCGCTACGACGATGCGTTCCTCTACAAGTACAGCGAGCGCGACGGCACCCCCGCCACCCGCTTTCCGCGCGACCATTTCGTGCCGGACGAGATCGGGCAGGCGCGGCTGGAGCGGCTGATCGAGACGCACCGCGCCATCCAGGCGGAGATCTACGCCGCCGAGGTGGGGCGGATCGAAGAGGTGCTGGTGGAGAAGGAGGGGCGCCGCGGCGGGCTGCAGGGGCGCACGGAGAGCAACAAGGTGGTGACCTTCGAGGGGCCCGTGGAGCTGATCGGCAGCTTTGCCGAGGTGCGGCTGGAGGCCACGTCCGGCGCCACCTTCCAGGGTGAACTGTTCCACGCGCTGGCGGCGGCATGACGGCGCCCCGCTGGCTTCCCGCCGCGGCGGCGGCGTTCTTCGCGACCACGCTCGCCTGGCTGAACCGCGGCGAGCGAGTGGCGATCGACGTGGGTCTCACCACCATCTACCGCGCGCCGCTGGCCATCGTCCTCCTCCTGGTCTTTCTGGCGGGGATGCTGGCGATGCTGCTGCTCAGCCTGCGCCACGACCGCCGCGTGCGCGACGAGCTTCGCCGGCACGGTCTGCTGCAGCCGGAGGAGCCGGCCGTCCGCGCCGCGAGTGCCTGGGGCGTGGCGCGCGAGCCCGTCCGCGACGAGGCCGCCGACCGCACCATGGCCTATCCGCGATCCGACGAAGACCCGGGGCGAGACCGCACCATCGCCTACCCGCGCTACGACGAGGATCCCGCGGCCTGAGCGGCGGTATGCCCGCCAGCATGAAAAAACCGCACTCCGGAAGGGGTGCGGTTTTTTGCGCTGGCGATTGGGCTGAACTCTTCTGATCGCATGATTCGATCGCGTCTTTGGAGGCTTGTTGTGGGCGGGCGCGTGCGGGTTCTGGAGGTTCGCCGCGCTGGGTAAGTTTCTCCGCGGTACATGAGGCGTCAGGACGTGGGTGAGGTCTGGGCTTGCGAAATGAATAATATGGGCCGATATTACGCGCACCCCTGGACCCTTCCGGGGTTGCGCGCGCCGTCCGGCCGCGTTCACCTGCCTCTTTTCTGGAGGGACTCATGCGCAAGCTGAACCTGGACCAGCTGTTGGTGGAGTCGTTCGAGACGAACACGCAGCCGACTGCTCGCGGCACCGTGAAAGGCAACGAGTGGACGGAGCCGTACCAGTGCGGCGAGTCGGACCTGGTGAGCTGCGGCGGCAGCTGTGGCTATACCAACTGCGGCGACCACACCTGCGCTCCTGGTTGTACGGGCGACGCGTCGTGCGGCAACACGTGCAACTGCCCCACCCGGCCGATCACCTGCGAGTACACGTCGCCGGACCCGATCGGAACCTGCTGCGGCGCGACCTGCTGATCGGGCAACCGCACGCACGTCCCTGCCGGCCCCCGGG
>DASTVC010000463.1:0-2967 GCA_035759295.1 Longimicrobium sp.
CGGCGACGGGCGTCCCTCGCGGAACGCGCCGTAGAGCGCCGCCAGCTCCCGATATAACACGCCCAGGCTCCACCCGTCCGTTACCGCGTGGTGCGCGTTGAGCAGCAGCACGTGGTCTTCCGCGCCCAGCCGCAGCAGCTCCGCCCGGAACAGCGGCCCCGCCATCAGGTCGAACGGCCGCGCCCCGTCTTCGCGGGCACGCTCCAGCGCCGCCACCTCGCGCGCATCCGCATCCAGCGCCGTCAGGTCCTCCACCGGAAGCACAAAGCCGGCGAAGGGGGCGATGACCTGCACCGGCGCGCCGTCGTGCTCGCCGAACGTGGTCCGCAGCGCCTCGTGCCGCCGGACGATCTCGCCCAGCGCCCGCTCCAGCGCGCCGACGTCCAGCGCGCCGCGCAGCCGCACCCCGCTGGGGACGTTGTAGACCGCGCCGCCCGGCTGCAGCCGGTCGATCACCCACAGCCGCTCCTGGGCGAACGAGAGCGGCAACGGGCGGTTCCGGTCGATGGCGGCCTCGCGCGCCCGCGGCTGTCCGCCGGCGCGCATCTCGTCCACCGCGGCGGCCAGGGCGGCCAGCGTAGGCGCCTCGAACAGCGCACGCACCGTGGGCTCCACACCCAGCGCCGCGTGGACGCGCGACATCACCCGCGCGGCGAGCAGCGAGTGGCCTCCCAGCGCAAAGAAGCCCGCATCCGCCGACACCCGCTCCACGCCCAGCACCTCGGCCCAGATCCCCGCCAGCACCTCCTCCGTCGCCGTGCGAGGTGCGACGTACTCGCCCGCGGCTACTTCCGGCTCCGGCAGCGCGCGGCGGTCTACCTTGCCGCTGGCCGCCAGCGGCAGCCGGTCCAGCACCACGAATGCGGAGGGAACCATGTAGTCCGGCAGCGTGCGCCGCAGGTGCGCGCGGAGATCGTCCACATCCGCCGTCCCCGCGACGTACGCGACGAGCCGCCGCCCCGCATCATCCCCCCGGGCCAACACGGCGCAGTCCGCCACGCCGGGGTGCGCGCGCAGCGTCGCCTCGATCTCCCCCGGCTCGATGCGGAAGCCGCGGATCTTGACCTGCGCGTCAAGGCGGCCGAGGAATTCGAGAACGGCGGTGCGTGAGTGCGTTAGTGCGTAAGTGCGGGAGTGATCGAATCCCGTGCTCACTTCCGCACTCACGCACTCACGCACTTCCGCACTTTCCCTCCATCGCGCCCGATCACCCGTGCGATACATCCGCGCCCCGGGGGTCGCGGAGAAGGGGTCGGGAACGAACCGCTCGGCCGTGAGCGCGGGGCGGCCCAGGTAGCCGCGGGCCACGCCATCGCCGCCCGTGCACAGCTCGCCGGGAAGCCCGACGGGCACAGGCCGCAGCGCGCCGTCCAGCACGTACGCCGTGGAGTTGGCCACGGGCCGGCCGATGGGCACCGTGGCCGCGTCCGCCGGCACCGAATCCACCCGGTGCCAGGTGCTGAACGTGGTGTTCTCCGTGGGGCCGTAGGCGTTGATCAGCGCCCGCGGCCCGCCCGCCTGCAGCACCCGCCGCACCGCCGTCGCGTCCGCCGCCTCGCCGCCAATGCGCAACGAGCGCAGGCCGCGGAAGGCGCCGGGCCGCTCCCGCGCCACCGCATTGAAGAGCGGGGTGGTGAGCATCAGGTGGTCGATGGCGTTCTCGCGCAGCGCCGCCTCCAGACGCTCGGGGACAAGGGCGGCCTCGCGGAGGATGCCGATCAGCGCAGCGCCGTTCAGCAGCGCGCCCCACACCTCAAAGGTCGCGGCGTCGAACGTCGGCGTGGATGCCTGCGCCACGCGATCCCCCGCCTGTATGCGCGGCTCGTCCGCCCCACACACCAGCCGGACGACGCCGCGGTGCTCGATGCCGGCGCCCTTGGGCGTGCCCGTGCTGCCGGAGGTGTAGATGACGTACGCAAGACTGCGCGGCCCGGCGCCGGACGCGAGGTTCTCCGCGCTCTCCGCCGTGATGGGCGCCGCGTCGCCGTCCACGCTGACGACCGCCACGCCGGGCGATACGGGGATGGCGGCGCGCAGCGACTCCTGCGTCACCAGCACCGCGATGCCGGCATCCGCCAGCATCCAGGCCAGCCGCTCGGTGGGGTAACCCGACTCCATCGGCACGTACGCGCCGCCCGCCTTGAGCACGGCGAGCATGGCGACGATCAGTTCCGCCCCACGCTCCAGGCAGATCCCCACCCGCGCCTCTGGCCCGGCGCCCGCGCGCACCAGGTGGCGCGCCAGCCGGTTTGCCCGCGCGTTCAACTCCGCGTACGTGAGGGTGACGTCGCCGAAGACGACGGCCGGCGCGTCCGGCGTCCGCGCCGCCTGCTCCTCGAAGAGCTCGGGGATGCTGGCGTTCGATGGATACGGCGACGCGGTGCGGTTCCAATCCTCCACCACGCGCCGCCGCTCTTCCG
Source organism: Longimicrobium sp. (assembly GCA_035759295.1). GTDB lineage: Bacteria > Gemmatimonadota > Gemmatimonadetes > Longimicrobiales > Longimicrobiaceae > Longimicrobium. Next base: position 2,421 of record DASTVC010000463.1, read on the forward strand.
CGGAGTCCAGCGCCAGCGCGGAGAGACGGGCGTCGGGGTCGCGGGCGATCCCCTCCAGCAGACGCCGCAGGTGCACGCCCATCCGCTCGATGGTCGGCGCATCGAACAGGTCCGTGCTGTATTCGATCGACCCGTGCAGCCCGTCGTCCCCCGCTTCCATCGCCAGCGTGAGGTCGAACTTGCTGGTGCCGGTCTCGGGGTCCTGGGGAATGCCGTGCATCCCCGGCACCTCTTCCCCGGCGGCGTACGCGGCTTCCGTCGTGAACATCACCTGCACCAGGGGCGTGTGGCGCAGCGACCGCTCCGGCCGCAGCTCCGCCACCAGCCGCTCGAAGGGGAGCTCCTGGTGCGTGTACGCGCCCAGCGCCACCCCGCGCACCCGCCGCAGCGCCTCGCGGAACGTCGGATCGCCCGACAGGTCCGTCCGCAGGACGACCGTGTTGACGAAGAACCCGACCAGGTCCTCCAGCTCGCGCCGGCTGCGCCCCGCGACCGGGCCGCCGACCACGATGTCGTCACTCCCCGCGTACTTGCCAAGGAGCACCTG
>DASTVC010000464.1:0-3886 GCA_035759295.1 Longimicrobium sp.
AGAGCGCTGATACTCGTCGAGGCGTCTGCGGATGTTCGCCGCGGCGTCGGCCGGACCGGGGGTGGTAGGGCCGATGATGACCATCTGCCCATCGACGATCTCGGCCTTGAACTTGGTCAGATGGAGATCTGCGATCGTCGCGGGCCGACCGAGTGGAACCACGACATGCTCTCCGATGCCGCGGGACCAGATCCCGATCCGGAGCTCCTCCAGAAAGGTGAGCTCGGGTCCCTCCGTCACGTCAGTCGAAGAGCTCATCGACGGGAAAGCGCCAGCCGGGTACGGCCGGTTCCGCTTCGGCGACTTCGCCCTGCCGATACACCGCCGCGTACTGTGGATGATCTGCGCGGTACACGCGGATCAGGTTCTCGCGCATCACGTCGACGTCCCACACCACCTGAGAACCTTCCGCGAAATACGCTTCGCGTTTGGCGGCCAGGCGGCGTTCCGCGGCTGGGCCGTAGTCGTCGTGGCTGCGCACCTCCACCGCGAGCACCGGAAAGCCGTGCACGACACGCGTCCGCGTGATCGGTTGCAGGTGCCAGGCGGCATCCGGCGACAGGACGCGGCCTGACGGAGCAAGAAACCCCGCCCCGTCCGTGTATGGTTGTCCACCGCCAAATTTGCGCTGATGTGCCTTGAGGCTGGCGTAGATGCTGCCCGCGGCGTTGTTGTGCTCGGGACCCGAAGGACTCATGAGGATGAGCCTTCCGTCCACGAGCTCCGCGTTACCCTCCACTGCGAAGAGATCCTCAAGCGTCGCCTCACGGCCCAGGGGTGCGATGTTCATCGATGCTCCTGTTGGGTTGGCGTGAGGTATCATTTGGCGGCGACCCTTGACGCGCGCCGACAAGGTAACAGAGTAAACAGCCAAAGCGGAAGGGGTGGACGCCCCCCTGCGGCCTTTCTGCTCGCCGGGCGCGCACTCCCCTGCTCGAATGGTAACGCGCTCTACCCGCAAACGAGAAGGGCGACGGTGTGATCCGCCGCCCTTCGCGTGTCCTCAGTCAGCGGCGACGCGTTCGGGCTCCGCCTGCAGTGCGATCCCGCCCGGCACTCCCGCACTCCCGCACTCACGCACTCCCGCACTCCCGCACTCACGCACTCACGCACTTACCTCACCGGCAGCCAGTACGTCACCTTCATCGCCAGAAAGTTGTTGCCGGGCGCCTGGAACACGTCGCCCAGCGCGCCGGGGCCCACGAAGCGCCCGGTGTCCAGCCGCGACGAGCGGTCCTGCTGCCAGACCAGGTACAGCGTGCTCCCGGGCCGCCACTCCCAGCGCATCACGGCGTTGCTGCGGAACGAGCGGACGTTGAAGTCGCGCGCCACGACGTCGGGGATGCCGTCCTCCGTCGCGGTGAACAGGTGCGCGCCGGGAACGCAGGGCGCGGGATCGTCCTCTCCGCACGAGACGATGGGCCCGTCCTCGCCGTACAGGTCCAGGCCGAACGAGCGCGCCCGCGGCACCTCGCCGAAGCGGTGGTAGCGGCCGCTGGCGGCAAAGGGCTCGGCGTACAATTCCAGCGACAGGTCCGGCGCCAGGGTATACGCCAGCCGCAGCCGCGCGGCCAGGGTGCTGCGGTCGATGGTGGAAAAGACGTAGCGCCGCCCCTGCATGGCCGCGGGGCCGCCGGCCAGGTTGGCCACGTACTGCCGCGGCTCGCGCTCCCGCGCGTAGCGCGGCTCGACGGACACCCGCCAGTTGGGGCCGGGGGTGGCGCCCACGCCGCCGGCCAGGCCCCACTCGCGCCCGCCCTGCTCGCTGCCGCCCACGGACACGCCGCCGCTCCACCGGTAGCGCGACGTGCCGCGGTTCTCCAGCTCGGCCTCGATCTCCCACCCCGGACCCAGCCCCAGCCGCGGCCCGCCTCGCGTGGCCGACGCGTCGAGGATCTTCATGTTCCAGCGGCCGTAGACGGAGCTCTGCCAGTAGTTGCTCCAGGTGACGTCGCCGCCGGCCAGGACCATCCCGTGGCGCCGCAGCCCCTGGTAGTCCCACCCGTTCTCCATCCGCCCCGTGAACGAGTACCGGCGATACGGCCCGCGCGGCGTCGTCTCGCGGTAGGTCACCTGGCCGTCGAGCGTCGCGTAGTCGGCGATGAACATCCGTCCCACCTCGTTGACGTCGAACCCCGGCGAGATGGTGCTGGCCGACGCTTCCCACACCCAGTGCCGCGCGTTGTAGCGTTCGATGGCCAGCCCCGCCGTGTATCCCGCGAGCGTTCCCCGCGTGGCGTCGAGCACGGCGTAGTCACGGTCCGGCCGCTGAAAGTAGTGGGCGGGCGCCGTCTGCACGCGGCGGATGGCGGTGGTGTCGCCCTCCACCACGCTGGCCCCCGCAAAGCCGCGCAGCTCCCAGTCACCCCCGCGAAAGCGCAGGTTCCAGTCGCCGCCGCCGCTGATGGCGGTGCGCGGCAGCCACGCGGCCGTCAGCCCGCCCGCCTCCGCGTCGCGGCGCAGCCCCGTGAGGCTGAGACCCGCGGTAGACCGCGCGGCGCCGAACTCCTGCACCGCGCGAACCACGCCCCACGCGCTGCGGTCGGCCACGCGGGCGCGGCGGATCTCCCCCTCGCCGTCCACGTAGCGCGCGTCGGCCGCGTCCGTCACCGCGGCCAGCGCGCCCACGGACAACCCGCGCCGCGTGCGGCCGGTGAGCTTGGCCGCGGCCAGGATGGTGCTGGCGCGGGGATAATCCACGTAGTCCGCGTTCACCCGCGCGCGCGGCGCGGCGCCGATGCGGCGCGAGTAGAAGTAGCCGCCGCTGGGGCTGAGCAGGTAGCGCTGCCCTTCGGTAAAGAAGGGGCGCTTCTCGGAGAAGAAGGTCTCGAACGCGCTCAGGTTCACCTCGGCCGGGTCTGCCTCCACCTGGCCGAAGTCGGGGTTCAGCGTGGCCTCGAGGGTAAGGCTGCTCCCCAGCCCGATGCGCGCGTCGCCGCCCACCCGCACGGTGCCCGAGCTGCGCTCCACCAGCGGGTTGGCGGCATCCACCTCGCCAAAGCGGGTGCCTTCGGCCGCCACGTACGGCACCAGCTCGATGCGCCGCGCCGGGCGCACGCCGGTGATCCCTTCCAGGTCGCCGAACCGCGACGCCCACGCCTGCGTGCCCCGCGGAACCAGCACCCAGTAGTCGTCTTCCTCCCGCGAGGGGATCCACCGGTCCAAGTTGATTCCCCACACCTGCGCGGGAAGGTCGTTGAAGCGCAGCTGGCTGAAAGGGATGCGCATCTCCGCGGTCCACCCCGCCGTGTCGATGTGCGTCTCCGCGCGCCACACGGGGTTGAACGACGCGTCCTGTGCGCCCTCGTCGTCGCTGGCGTGGTACCAGTCCAGCCGCACGCCCGACGCGGTGACGCCGAAGGTGTAGGCGGTGCGGCGGTCCAGGTAGGTGTCCAGCGAAACCAGCAGGTGCTCGGCCTGGTAGCCGTCGTCACGGCGGGTGACGGGGGCCTGGATGGAAGACGGGTCGGCGGCGTACATCCGCGCGCCCACGTACAGCGCGTCGTCGTCGTACAGAAAGCGGACCTCGGTGCGGTCGGTGGGCGCGGCGCCCTGCACCGGGTCCTTCTGCACGAAGTCCGAAAGCACGGGCGCGGCGGCCCATGCCGCGTCGTCCAGGCGCCCGTCCACCTGCGGGGCGGGGCCGGTGACGCGCACGGCCGTGTGGCGCTTGCGGGCGCCCTCCTGCGCGTCCGCGGGAACGGCGAAGGCGCAGAGAGCGAAAAAGGCGCACGCCGCGGCGCGCGCCCGTGCTGCACATCGGTCCACCTTCATTTCCATCCGGCCGGCGTGGCTACAGGGGCGGAAAAGCTAGCGGCGAACGGCCGGCCGGGGTAGCCCGACCGGGATCACTCGCCGTTGACGGGCGCGAGGGGAGGCGCCAATC
>DASTVC010000465.1:0-6367 GCA_035759295.1 Longimicrobium sp.
GGCGTGGCCTACGTGGGCGGGCGCTGGCAGGGGAACGAGCGGCGGATGGATTTCGTCCGCTTCACCGGCGAGCTGTTCATCTACTTCGTCCTGATCGCGCTGGGTGGGGGCGTGCTGATCGGGATGACCTTCGCGCTGTTCTCGGCCATCGGCATCGATGCCGAGCCGCTGGTGGGCGAATGGATCCTCCCCGTCGGCGTGGTCGGCGCCACCGTGGTCGCCACGTGGCTGGTGGAGGCCAAGCAGAGCGTGATCGAGAACATGGCGCCCGTGCTCACCCGCATCTTCTCGCCGCTCTTCGCCCTGCTTTTCCTTGTCTTCATGGTGACGATGGTGGCGACGGGGCGGGGGATCGACCCGGAGCGGGAGATCCTCATCGTCTTCGACCTGCTGCTGGTGGTGGTGTTCGCGCTGCTCCTGTACTCGTTCTCCGCGCGGGACCCGCTGGCCCGCCCGGGGCTCAACGACCGGGTGCAGCTGACGCTGGTGGGGACCGCGCTGGTGGTGGACCTGCTGGCGCTCTGGGCCGTCGGCAGCCGCATCTCGGACTTCGGGTCCACGCCCAACCGGGTGGCGGCGCTGGGCGAGAACGTGGTGCTGCTGGTGAACCTGGCCGGCTCCGCCTTCCTGTACCTGCGCTTTCTCCGGGGCCGCGTGGCCTTTTCGCGGCTGCTCGACTGGCAGACGACCTACCTCTACGTCCTGGCCGGATGGGCCGCGGTGGTCGCCTTCATCTTCCCGCTGCTGTTCGGATTCCGCTGAACCGCGTGTCGAGCTCGAATCATCAACCGAGAGTCCAATGAAGCCGTTGCTCATTGACGTTCCGGCCCACGAGCACCGAGCACCGCTTTCTGCACGCGGCGAGTGATTTCGTCTGGTTCCAGTTCACGGTCGAAAATGGCCGCGCGACCAGGGCCACGATGGGCCAGAACGGCCGCGAGATCAGCGGCCCGCGCAAACCGTAAAGACCAATCCGCACAAGGAGTGACGACGATGTACAACGTTACCGAGTTCCTTTTCGCGGCCCCCGCGCGCCGCAGCACGCCCGCGATCATCACCTGGTGGGAGCGCAGGCGCCTTGCCTACAACGCCAGCGTGGGCGCGGCCGGTTTGGTCTCCCTTGGAACCGTCGGGTTCTTCAATGCGCTGATGGGCGGGGACGCCATGTTCCCGGGGGCATTCATTGTGGCGGCCGTCTTTGGCGTGATGGCCAACGTCTGCTATACCTTCGGGCCGGCGGCGGAGCTACTCGTCGAGAAGCTGTGGGGCCGGCGTGTGCTGCCGACCGGGCCCATGCTGTACCGGATGGGGCTCACCTTTTCGGTGGGACTGGCACTCCTTCCCACCCTCTTCACGGTATTCCTGGCGGTCGCCCGGGTGGTCCTCGCGGTCCTGGGACTTCACTGGGATTGATGGAATCGCGAATCCTGAAAAAGACGTGAACTCACACGGAGGGCACGGAGACACGGGGGATCAAGAGCTCCGTGTCCTCCGTGCCTCCGTGTGAGATAAGGAGCCTTCTCCTTTGCTTTGGAAATCGATCAAAGGCCCGCTTGCGGTAATCGTCTTTGTGATGTAAAGTACTTTCACGTGAGGTTGTCGTCCGTTGCTTGACGCCTCTCGCGCCCTCTCGGACCCATCAGAAAACGGCCATGGAGCTGCACATCCGCGACGTATCCAAGACGTATCCCAACGGGGTGCAGGCGCTGAAGGACGTGACACTTACGATCCCGGCGGGGATGTACGGCCTGCTGGGTCCCAACGGGGCGGGGAAGTCCACGCTGATGCGCATCCTGGCCACGCTGCAGGAGCCGGACGTGGGCACCATCCGCCTGGGCGATCTGGACGTGGTGCGGCAGAAGGACGAGGTGCGGAAGACGCTGGGCTACCTGCCGCAGGAGTTCGGCGTCTACCCCAAAGTGAGCGCGGAGGAGCTGCTGAGCCACTTTGCGCTGCTCAAGGGGATCGGCGAGCGCGGGGCGCGCAGGGAGGTGGTGGAGGCGCTTCTGCGCCAGACCAACCTGTGGGAGGTGCGCAAGCAGAAGCTGGGCGGATACTCGGGCGGGATGAAGCAGCGCTTCGGCGTGGCCGTCGCCCTCCTCGGCAACCCGAAGCTGCTGATCGTCGACGAGCCGACGGCGGGGCTGGATCCGGCGGAGCGCGTGCGGTTCCTGAACCTGCTGAGCGAGCTGGGCGAGAACAGCGCGGTGATCCTCTCGACGCACATCGTGGAGGACGTAAGCGAGCTGTGCACGAGGATGGCGATCATCGACCGGGGCGAGATCCTGCTGGAGGCCGAGCCGCTGGGCGCGATGGAGGAGATGCGGGGGCGGATCTGGCGCAGCGTGATCGAGAAGGGCGCGCTGGCGGAAGTGGAGCGGGCCCACGCGGTGATCTCGACCAAGATGCTGGGGGGCCGCACCGTGGTGCACGTCTACGGCGACACGGCGCCCGGCCCCGGCTACGAGCCCGCCGAGCCGGACCTGGAAGACGTTTACTTCAGCACCATGGCGGGGCACATCGGCCGGCGCAGCGGGCAGGCGGAGGCCGCGGCATGAAGCTGCTGGGGATCTTCCGCTTCGAGCTCGCCTACCAGGCACGCCGCCTTACCACCTGGCTCTACTTTACGGCCCTGGCCGTGGTCGCGTTCCTGTTCGTGCGGGGAAACTTTCTCGCCGACGCGCTCTACGCCGACTTCTACGTCAACTCGCCCTTCGTCATCGCCAGCGCCACGGTGTTCGCCGGGCTGTTCTGGTTCGTGGTGGCCGCGGCGGTCGCGGGTGAGATGGCGGCGCGCGACGTGGAGACGGGGATGCACCCCCTCACCTACACGGTGCCCGTCAGCAAGGCCGAGTACCTGGGAGGACGATTCCTCGCCGCCCTCGTCCTGAACGCGCTGATCCTGCTGGCCGTCCCGGTGGGCGTGATGCTGGCCGTGTACGCGTCCGGCGTGGATCCGCGGGCGATCGGCCCGTTCCGGCCGGCCGCATACCTTACAGCGTACGGCTTTCTCGCGCTGCCCAACGCGTTTGTCGGCACGGCGATCCAGTTCACGTGGGCGGCACTGGGCCGGCGTGCCATGGCGGCCTACCTGGGGAGCGTGGTGCTGTTCTTCGCGGCCTACGGGGGGATGATCTTCGTGGGCGTCTTCGTGGGGCGGCAGGACCTGGCGGCGCTGCTCGACGTATTCGGCCACGTGTTCATCACCTCCGACGCGCTGCTGGGCTGGACGCCGATCGAAAAGAGCACGCGGCTGATCCGGATGGAGGGCACGCTGCTCCACAGCCGCCTGGTGTGGACCGGCGTTGCCCTCGCGGCGCTCGCGTTCACCTGGGCGCGCTTCCGCTTTACCCACCACACCGCGAGCCCGCTGTGGAGCCGCATCACGCGGCGTCGGGATGCGCACGCGCCGTCGCCCGCCGGGGGCGACCTGGCCAGGGCAACCCCCATCTCCGCCCCGCAGGTCCGGCAGACGTTCGATTTCGCGATGCGCGTGCGGCAGACGCTGGCGATCGCGTGGACGTCGTTCCGCGTGATCGCGAAGAGCCAGGGCGGGCTGATCCTTTTGGCCGCCCTGGCGGCCATCGCGGTGCGGGTGCTCCCCGAGAACATGGAGAACATGGGGACGCCGCTGCTCCCCCGCACCGAGTACGTCCTCACCTTTCTCACGGCCCCCGTCACCAGCTTCCTGACCCCCTGGGTGATCATCCCCCTGCTCATCGTCCTCTGGGCCGGCGAGCTGGTGTGGCGCGAACGGGAAGCCGGGCTGGGCGAGATCACCGACGCGGCGCCGGTGCCGGAGTGGGTCGTCTTCGTCGGCAAGTTCCTGGGGCTCGCCCTGGTCCTGGCCGCGTGGATGACAATCCTGACCCTGGCCGGCGTGCTGATTCAGGTGAGCATGGGATACGGCCGGTTCGAGGTCGGCCTGTACCTCAAGGTGCTCTTCGGGCTTCAGCTTCCCGAATACCTGCTCTTTGCCGTGCTCGCGCTGGTGGTGCAGGGGCTGATCAACCAGAAGTACGTGGGCCACCTGGCGGCGCTGCTGGCCTACGTGTCCATCCTCTTCGCCGCACGGCTGGGGATTCAGCACAACCTGCTGGTCTACGGCTCCGCGCCGGACTGGTCGTACACGGACATGCGCGGGTTCGGCGCGACGCTGCGGCCGTGGCGGTGGTTCATGCTCTACTGGACCGCGTGGGGGCTGCTGCTGGCGGTGGGGGCAAGGCTGCTCTGGGTGCGGGGGATGGAGCGGAGCCTGGCGCTGCGGCTGCGGCTGGCGCGCGGCCGGTTCACCCGTCCCACGGCCGCGGCGGCCGCGCTGGCGGCGGGGCTCGTGCTGTTGCTGGGCGGGTTCATCTTCTACAACACCAACGTGCTGAACGAGTACGCGACCACCGCCGGCACCCTGGAGCGGCGCGCCGAGTACGAGCGGCGCTACGGCCGGTACGCGAACGCGCCGCAGCCGGAGCTGGCGGGGACCCGGCTGCGCGTGGAGATCTACCCCGACCGGCGCACCGTCGACATCCGGGGCACCTATCTCCTGGTGAACCGCGGCGCGGCGCCCATTGCCGCCATCCACCTGGCGCCCACCCCGGGCGTCCGGACCGAGGCGGTAAGCCTGGACCGGCCGGCTCGGCGCGTGGTCGCGGACGACCGCCTCTGGCACCACATCTACGCGTTGGAGGCGCCGCTGCAGCCCGGCGACTCGGTGCGGCTGAGCTTTACGGTGCGCAGGGAGCCGCGCGGCTTTCGCAACGGCGGCGTGGACCCGTTCATCTCCCCGAACATCACCTACTTCAAGAACGACTGGCTCCCCGGAATCGGCTACCAGACGGGTCGCGAGCTCTTCAAGCCCGGAGAGCGGCGGGCGCACGGGCTCCCTGAGCGGCAGATGTTCCCCACGCTCGCCCAGGTCGACGGGGGCCAGGACGTCACCGGCGAGGCGGGGATGGGCGGCGCGGACCGCATCGCCTTCGAAGCGGTGGTGGGGACGGCCGGGGACCAGACCGCCGTGGCACCGGGGGCGCTGCGTCGGACGTGGACGGAAGGCGGGCGACGCTACTTTCACTACGTGGCCGACGCCCCCATCGGCGACGAGTACTCCTTCTTCTCCGCCCGCTACGCGGTGCATGAAGAGGTGTGGAGCCCGCCGGCGGGCGCGGGCCGGCCCGTCACCATCCAGGTCTTCCATCACCCGGCGCACGCCGCGAACCTGGACCGCATTCTCCGCAGCGTACGCGCCTCGCTGGACTACTACACGCGCGCGTTCGGCCCCTACCCGCACGGCCGCATCCTCCGGCTCGTCGAGAATCCCGGCGGCGGCACGGGGGCGCACGCGGACGCGGGGACGATCGACTACACGGAAGGATTCTCCCGCTTCGATCCGGCGGATGATCCGCGCGGCCTGGACATGCCGTTCGCGATCATCGCGCACGAGATGGCGCACGAATGGGGCGTTCCCTACGCCTTTGCCGAGGGCGCGCCGCTGATCACCGAGAGCTGGGCGTGGTACGCCGCGATGGGCACGGTGGAAAACACCTACGGGCGCGAGCACCTGGAGCGGCTGCGCAGGTTCTTCCGCCAGCCGACGCCCATCCCGCCCATCCGCCAGTCCGTGCCGCTGCTGCGGGCCATGGACCCGTACGCGGCCTATCGCAAGGGCCCCTTCGCGCTGTTCGCGATGAGCGAGTACACGGGCAGGGAGCGGGTGGACCTGGCCTTCCGGCGCCTGATCGAAAAGCACGGATCGGGCGCGCCGCCCCTGGCCACCTCGCTGGACCTGTACCGCGAGCTGCAGGCGGTGACGCCGGACTCGCTGCGCTACCTGCTGCACGACCTGTTCGAGGCCAACACCTTCTGGGAGCTGGAGACGGAGCGCGCCTCCGCGCGGCAGACGGCCGCGGGCGCCTGGCAGGTGACGCTGCGGATCAAGGCGCGCAAGGTGACGGTGGATCCCGCGGGGAAGGAGACGGAGGTGGCGATGGACGAGTGGATCCCGGTCGGTGTCTTCGCCCCGACCGGACAGGGCGCGGACTTCGGCGAGACGCTCTACCTACGCAGCCACCGCATCCGCTCCGGCCGGCAGACGATTACCGTGACGGTGCCGAAAAAGCCGTCCGACGCCGGCATCGACCCCTATCTCCTGCTGATCGACCTGGAGCGGTTCGACAACGTGGAGGAGGTGGAGATTGAGCGCTGAGGGAATCCGGAAAACCCTCGTGATTTCCTGAGCTTGACTTTGGCCATTTTGGCAAAGCGGTGCATTTTTGTTCTCCCGGTTTCCTTAAGCGAACCGGGAGATGCCAATGCCGACCGCCTCCGAACTGTCCCGCTTTTTCGTCAGCTTCTCTGTCCTGTTCACCCAGCC
>DASTVC010000466.1:0-17097 GCA_035759295.1 Longimicrobium sp.
GGAGCCCCCTTCATCCAGCACCCCCCGCACCGTTTTTCAAACTTCCGCACTTCCGCACTCACGCACTCACGCACTTCAGTACGGGTTCTCCTCCGTCGTCGCGGCGCTGGGCTCCACGAACTTCGCGGCCATCGTGGCCACGTGCACGTCCAGCTCGCGCGACTTCACCTTGTCGGCGATCTCCTGCACCACCTCGTCGACCGGGGCCACGCGCTGCTCCTTGACCTTGTGGCGCCGAACCGCGGCCGTCCGCTCCTCCTGCTCGCGGTCGCCCACGACCAGGATGTACGGCACCTTCTGCTTCTCCGCCTGGCGGATGCGGTAGTTGAGCGACTCGTAGTGCGCCAGATCGGCGCGCACCCCCGCCTTGCGCAGCCGCGCCGTGACCTCCTGCGCGTACTCCAGGTGCTTCTCGTCGCTGATGGGCAGCACCACGGCCTGCACCGGCGCCAGCCACACCGGGAACGCCCCCGCGAAGTGCTCCAGGATCACCCCGATAAAGCGCTCGATGCTGCCGAAGATCGCCCGGTGGATCACGATGGGCATCTGCCGCGTGCCGTCCTGCGCCGTGTACTCCAGCTCGAACCGCTGGGGCTGCTGGAAATCCAGCTGGATCGTGCCGCACTGCCACTTGCGCCCCAGGCTGTCCTGGATGCTGATGTCGATCTTGGGGCCGTAGAAGGCGCCGTCGCCCTCGTCGATCCCGTACTCGCGCCCCGACGCGTCCAGCGCCGAGCGCAGCGCCGCCTCGGCCGCGTCCCACTGCTCGATGGCGCCCATGAACGGGTCAGGGCGCGTGCTGAGCTTCATGGAGTACTGCAGCCCGAACACCGAGTAGAAGTGGTCCACCAGGTCCAGCAGCTGCCGGATCTCGTCCTGCACCTGGTCCGGCGCCAGGAAGATGTGCGCGTCGTCCTGGACGAAGCTGCGCGTGCGCATCAGCCCGTGCAGCGCGCCCGTGACCTCGTTGCGGTGCAGCACCTGGCTCTCGGCCACGCGCAGCGGCAGCTCGCGGTAGCTGTGCGCCGCCGTCTTGTAGTAGAGCATCGTGTCGGGGCAGTTCATCGGCTTGAGGACGAAGTCGGGCTCGCCCTCCGCGTCGCGCACGATGAACACGTCGTCCGAGTAGTGCTCCCAGTGGCCTGACGTCTTGAACAGCTCCGGCTTGTACAGCACGGGGTTCAGGATCTCCACGTAGCCGTATTCCGGCTGCAGCTCGCGCCAGAAGCGCCCCAGCTCGTTGCGGATGATGAGCCCCTTGGGGTGCCACAGCGCCGACGCCGCCCACGGGTGGAAGCTGAACAGGTCCAGCGCCGCGCCCAGCACCCGGTGGTCGCGCGCCCTGGCCTCTTCCACGAACGCCAGGTAGTTCTTCAGCGCCTCCTTGCTGTCCCACGCCGTGCCGCTCACCCGCTGCAGTGACGGGTTCTGCTCGCCCCGCCAGTGCGCGGGGGACGCGGCCAGCAGCTTGACGTAGTGGCAGAACCCCGTGTCGGGGACGTGCGGCCCCGCGCACAGGTCCACGAAGTCGCCGTTGCGGTAGAACGTCACCGTCTGGTCGACGAGCTTTTCCAGGATGTCGAGCTTGTACTGCTCACCCTTGTCCTGGAAGTACTCCACCGCCTCCGCGTGGGGGACGACGGCGACCTCGAAGGGCTGCTTGGCCTTGGCCACCTGCCCCATCCCCTCCTGCACCGCCTTGATCTCGTCAGGCGTGAGCGGCGCGTCCAGCCGCACGTCGTAGAAAAAGCCATGCTCCGTCGCCGGCCCGATGGCGAAGCGCGCCTCGGGCCGCACCTGACGCAGCGCCGTGGCCATCACGTGCGCGCTGCTGTGGCGAATGCGCCGCAGCTTTTCGTCCGCCGGCAGCGCGCGGAACTCCTCGGGCTGCACGGGCGACCACTCCCGCTCCCGCAGCCACTGATCCCAGTCCTTCATCGTTCGGTCTCCGGTCTTTCGTATCGTGAGCCGGCCCCTCGATCGGCCGGCGTGTCGTCTCGTCGGGTCTGGCGAAAACGTGAGATTAACGGCCCGCACCGCCCCGCGCCACCGTTCCACCGCACGAAAAAGCCGCCTCGTGAAAGGCGGCTCCATACGCGTACGGGCGGAAGTGGATGCTCACCCTGCCGCTCGGGCGAGCTCCGCCGGGACGGTGCCGGTAGTCGTAGTCGTCGTGCCCAGCTGCTGCTGAAGCAGCCGGACGTAGCGGTCGGCGATGGCGGGCCACGAGAAGTGGCGCGCCGTATACGACGCCGCGCTCCGCGACGCCTCCATCACCATCTCCCGGTTTCCACGATAGCGCATCACCCGCTCCACGAACGCGTCCGCGTCTTCACTGGGCACGAGGTGGCCGTTCTGGCCCTCACGCACCACGTCGCTGATCCCCTCCAGGTCGGCGGCCAGCACCGGCATGCCGCACATCCCCGCCTCCAGCATCACCACGCCGAACCCTTCGATGTCGCCCTTGACGTGAATGTTGGGCATCACGAACAGGTCGGCCCCGCGATACAGGCGGCCCAGCATCTCCTCCGCCACCTTGCCCAGCATCCGCACCCGCCCATGCAGCCCGTGGCGGTCGATGGCCTCCTGGATGCGCGGCGTCATGGGGCCTTCGCCCGTGATCAGGTAGATCACGTTTTCCGGCAGCCGCGGCATCACCTTGTCGGTGAACCAGGCGAAGCCCTTGCGCTCCTGGTGCCGGCCCACGCTGACCAGGATCAGCGCGTCGTCCGCGATCGTCTCCGGCGACTCGCCGATGGCGCGCAGCAGCTCGCGGCGGGCGGCGCGGCGGTCGCGGGGGGCGTTGAACAGGTTGCCGTCCACGCCGCAGGGCACCACGTGCATCCGCGCCTGTGGAAGCCCGCGCTGCAGGCACTCCTGCGCCGTCGCCTTGCTGATGGGGAACACCGCGTCGAGCGAGCGCAGCACCCGGCGCACGTACCACTGGTAGCCCACCGTGGGCAGCGTTACGTCACGCCCCACCGGCACCGCCGCAACCATCGCGCCCGCGGCGCGGATCGCCCGGATCATCACCGGCGTGAGCGCGGCGGTGACCATCGACGAGTGCATCACCACGTCGATCTTGTCGCGCCGCACGATGGCGGGGATCTGCCACAGCAGGCGCGCCATGTATCCGGGCATGCGCCGGGGCGTGGCCTTCCACGACGTCTCCAGCAGCAGGGAACGCATCTCCACCGCCGGATGCTCGGCGAGCGCGGCGAACTGCCCCTGCGCCAGGCGCTGCATTCCGCCCACATTGCTGAGCGGATCGCCGGGAAGAGGGAACGAGTGTGAGACGTAGAGAATGCGCAACAGCGGCTGCTCCGGAGGGGGCTCCGACCCGGGGTAACTGGTTGGAAGCCCTAAGTATACACCCTTCGGCGCACAGGTGTCCAGCTTTTCGTGCAACGGCGCCGCGTACATCCCCCCTACGGATGGTTCGCCCCGAGAGATTCTGTCCACACCGCCCCGACGCCCCCGCCCATGCGAAAAGCGTCGCGACGCCGGCGTTGACTTCCTGAGGAAGCGCCGCACGGAACGTCAATCCACGCAATCGCTTGCGTGCGACCGAAGGACCTCCTTTCGGCCATCGTGAGGCTGGCGACGCGGCACTGATCCAGCCCCACGGTTGTGCCGGCGAGGTCCTTCGGTCGCCAGGCTGCACGGCACAAGCAGGTCGCGGCGCGGCGCCTCCCTCAGGAAGTCAACGAGGGGGGCGATTTTACCGCCTGTCAGGCGGATGGCGCCGGCTCCACCTCCACCGCGTTGTCGTAGAAGGTGGCGCCGCCGCCCATGTCCGTAACGCGCTGCGAGGTGGTGTCGTTCACGGTACGGCCCTCGTCGGAGCGCATGGCCCAGCGCACGCCGTAGCTCACCGCGACGCCCGGCCGCACGTCTTCCGTCACCACGGCGCGGCCGAAGAAGTGGCCGCGGTCGTTCCAGCAGCGCACGCGATCGTCCGCCTGGATGCCGCGGACGGCGGCTTCGTTGGGGTGCAGCAGCAGCTTCGTGTCTCCCGCGGCGCGGGCCAGCGGCGGCACGTTCACGAAGGTGCTGTTCATGAACGGATGCTCCGGCGGCGACAGCAGCATCAGCGGAAAGCGCGCGGCGTGCGCCGGGTCCGCGTCCGCGCTCTCGGCTGGGGGGATGTACGTGGGAAGCGGATCCAGCCCCAGCGCCTCCAGCTCCGGCGCCACGATCTGGATCTTTCCCGTGGGCGTGTTGGGGTGCGGATCAGCGTAGGGGCGGAATTCGTCCGGCACGTTCAGCCGCACCCATCCCTCCTCCACCAGCCGCTCGAAGGTGACCCCTTCCAGCCACGGGTGCGACGACTCCAGCGACTGCCGGATGAGCGTCACGTCATCGTCCTGCAGCGCCGGATCGTCCAGCCCCATCCGCGCCGCCAGCCGCCGGAAGATCTCCGTGTTCGGCAGCGATTCGCCGACGGGGGCGATGGAGGGCCGGTTGAGCGTAAGGTACAGGTGCCCGTAGGCGGTGTGGACGTCCCAGTGCTCCAGCTGCGTGGTCGCGGGGAGCACCCAGTCGGCGTAGCGCGCGGTGTCGGTGAGGAAGTGCTCCATCACCACGGTGAACAGGTCGTCGCGCAGCAGCCCCTGCCGCACCTGCCCCAGGTCCGGCGCCACGGCGGCGGGGTTGGAGTTGTAGACGACGAATGCCTGCACCGGCGGCCCGCCCACGCCCGCGTCGGGCCGGGTGAGCGCGTCGCCCAGGCGGATCATGTTGATGGTGCGCGTGCCGGGCGGAATCCACTCCGGCCGCTGCAGCGCGTTCCCGTTCAGCTTGAAGGCGCCGCTGGTGGAGAGCATGGCGCCGCCGCCCATCTCCCGCCACGCGCCGGTGACGGCGGGGAGGATGGAGATCGTCCGCACGGCCATCCCGCCGCCGCGGTGCCGCTGCAGCCCGTAGTTCAGCCGGATGAAGCTGGGGTGCGCCGCCGCGTACTCGCGCGCCAGGAGCTCGATGCGCTCCGCGGGGAGCCCGACGACCTCCGCCGTGCGCGCGGGCGTCCACTCCGCCGCGCGCTCCCGCAGCGCCTCCCACCCCACCGTGTGGTCGCGCAGGTAGTCCGCATCCTCCAGCCCGTCGCGGAAGATGACGTGCATCATCCCCAGGGCCAGCGCGGCGTCGGTGCCGGGGCGGATGGCCAGGTGCTCGTCGCACTGCGCGGCGGTGCGCGTGCGGATGGGGTCGATGGCGATGACGCGCGCCCCCTGCTCCCGCGCGCGGCGCAGCGCCGGCCACAGGTGCGGGTTGCTGGTGAGGGTGTTGGTGCCCCACAGCAGGATGAAGCGGGCGTGCTCGGCCTCCACCGGCGTGGGGCCCATGCGGTCGCCGTAGGTCACGCCCCAGCCCACGCTCCCCGCCGTCGCGCAGATGGTGCGGTCCAGCAGGCTGGCGCCGATGCGGTGAAAGAAGCGCCGGTCCATGGACTCGTTCTGCACCTTGCCCAGCGTGCCGGAATACGAGTAGGGGAGGATGGATTGCGGCCCATGCGGCCCGTTGCGGATCTCATTCAGCCGCCGCGCGATGTCGTCCAGCGCCTCGTCCCACGTCGCCGGCTCGAAGCGTCCCTCGCCCTTGGGGCCCACACGGCGGAGCGGCACGGTGAGCCGGTCGGCGTGGTAGGTGCGCTCCACGTAGCGGTTCACCTTGGTGCACAGGAACCCCTGCGTCACCGGGTGGTCG
This sequence comes from Longimicrobium sp., assembly GCA_035759295.1. GTDB lineage: Bacteria > Gemmatimonadota > Gemmatimonadetes > Longimicrobiales > Longimicrobiaceae > Longimicrobium. Next base: position 5,707 of record DASTVC010000466.1, read on the forward strand.
GGGTCGCCCTGCACGCGCACCGCGCGGCCGTCGCGCACGTGCACCAGCATGGCGCACGTGTCCGGGCAGTCGTGCGGGCACGCCCCGCGCACGATGCCCGTCTGGATCAGGGGGATTGAGCCGATCTGGATCAAAGCTCAGCCGATGGTGTGAGGCGCCGCGACTGCGAGACGAGAAGAAGATAGCGAATCTGGTGCGGATAGACGATGCGCGGCTGCGGGTTCATCGATGAAGATCACTCATCCTCCACGCAGCCGCCGTTGTCGTACCTGTTTCGCCGCTCGAACTCGGCCGGGATGGCGGCGATCCGGCGCTGGATGTCGGCACGCCAGACCGGATCTACCTGCTCCGGCAACGCGCCCTCGAGGCCCACGAGCAACAGGCAGAAATCATCATCCGGAAGGTGCAGCGCATGGTCCTCGACCTCTTCGATCCCGGAGGGAATGCGCGGCTCTCGACGGGGAGCCTGCGCGATCATCGCGCGCAGTTTCGCCATCGTTTCCTCCATTGGGATGAGCTTCACCCGACCGCTGTCGACCTCCTCGATGCGCCGCGCAATCTCGTCATCCCACGAGGCCATGATCTCATCATAGCTCTCGTGAGCAACAACCAGACGCTCGATCAGCTCGGTGCGCTCATGAACAGGAAGGCGAAGTGCCCCGGCCTCGATTCGCAGCCGCATATCATCAGCGATCCCAGGCTTCATGGTTCAAACCCTCCGTCAAGCAGGCGGTGACACCGATTTATGCCAATAGTCAGGCGCCCGGCTATGGTGCGGGACCGCGACGACATGAATCCCCTCAATTGTCAGGTAATAGACAACCGCGTAAGGAAAGCGATCCAGGATAAAGCGCCTCGTTCCAAGCTCGTATGGTGCGCCGCTCTGAGGATGTTCGCGAATCCTCCCCAACGCGTGGCGCAGCTCGGCAGCAAGTCTAGCGGGTGTCTTCTCGTTCTCTTTCCGATAATAAGCCTTGGCATCGCGAATGTCGGCGCGTGCAAGCGCGGAGTAGCGAACCTTCACGGCTCCGCTTCCAGTTCCGCGAGCACCTCCTCCTCATCGAACCACTCGACGTCGCCGGCGTTGATGAGATCCATCCGACGCCGCACTTCCGCACGCCACGCGGAGTCAATTTCGCGATCCTCTGAATGCGCCGCGTGCAAACGCGCAATCAGCTCTTCTCGCTGGTCCAGCGGCAACTCAAGGACTGCCGCTTCAATCTCGTCGATGCTCATGGGCTTCCGTTCTCCGGGCATGAGGGGTTCTCCTGAAGATAACGGAACAGGTAGTGGACAGTACAGACACAAATAGGGTCGCGCTTATTGTGCCAGCGGCGCGCACGTAAGCGCAAGACTGGAGGGAGTTTCTGCGCGGCTGTGACGCAACTGGAGCGGGGCGAAAATGGGGTGGCCGGGAAACTCCAGGGATTCACTTACGATGATCGGAATCGCCGCGCCGAACCCTCAGCGCGCTTAATGCGCCAGCCGTGCGCCGGCCGACAGTCCGATGACGACGGCGAGGAGGGCGATGAGGAAGCTGCCGCCGGCGTACGCGAGCGCGACTCCGTAGGCACGGGACTGCAGCAGGCTCACCGTCTCGTACCCGAAGGTGCTGAAGGTGGTCAGGCCGCCGCAGAAGCCGACGGCCAGCAGGGCGCGCAGGTGGTGCGGATCGTCGCGCGGAACCAGCGCGACGATCAGGCCCAGGAGGAGCGAGCCGGCGACGTTCACCGCGAACGTGTGCCAGGGGAACGCGCCCGGCCGCGCGGGGCCCAGCGCCTGCCCCGCGGCGTAGCGCAGCAGCGAGCCCACCGCCCCGCCGATGGCGACCAGGAGCCAGGGCACGTCAGCGGACCGGTGCGCGGTCGTTGGAGCGATTCATGTCGATCAGCACCCAGTCGGGGTCCAGCACCGCCTCCGCCGGGCGCTGATCGGTGACGATCTCCACCGTCTGGCGGCGCTCGCGCGAGTCCAGCGTGCGCGTCTGGTCGCCGACGCGGAGGACGACCGGCATCCACGCCTCCCCCGCGCGCACCACTTCCACCCGCGTGCGCCAGCGGCCGCCGGCCTGCCGCGTGGTGGCGCTCGCGATGCCGTAGTCCAGCTTGTCGGTGCGCTCGATCCACTGGGCGAAGAACCAGTCCAGGTCGCGACGGCTCACCTCCTCGGCCACGCGCTGAAAGTCCGCGCCGGTGACGTGCTGCAGCCGGTGGCGCTGGTAGAAGGTGCGCAGGATCTCGCGAAACGTCTCCTGCCCCACCAGCTCGCGCAGCATGCGGAAGACGGCGGAGGCCTTGGTGTACGTCATCGCGCTGTAGATGCGCGGCGACGAGAACGCCGCCCCGGGCTGGCCCACGACCTCGGCCGAATCCGTCCGCTCGAGCCGCTCCAGCCCCTGCATGGTGCCGCGCCAGACGGCGGTGTCGCCCTTCATCTCCCGGTACCAGTTGGTCATGAAGGAGGTGAAGCCCTCGTCCATCCACCCCTCGCGCCACTCGTTGTTGGCCAGGATGCCGTGCAGGTACTGGTGCGTGGTCTCATGCACGATCAGCCCCTCGCTGGCGGAGCCGTTCATGATGAGCATGGGGAATTCCGTCCCGCCGCTCTCCAGCCGGTGCACGTTGGTCAGCTGCGGCCAGGGGTACGGGCCGAACATCGATTCCAGCCAGGTGAGCGCATCCCACGTGCGGCGGATGGCGGCCTGCTCGTCCCAGGCGGTGTCGCCGGGAAGGTAGAGGACGTGGATGCCGGGCGCGGAGTGGGCGCCGGTGGCCTCGTCGACAATGGTGCGGATGACGAAATCGTGGATGTACCGCGGGTCGGCGCTCCAGGCGAAGTGGTGCACGCTGTCGGCGAAGAAGCGGATGCGTTTGCGCCCCTGTGCCGCGTCGCCGGTCAACAGCCCGAGCTCGTCCGCGGACGGCGGAGGCGGATAGCCGGGGGCCGCCACCTTCTCGGTGTAGCCGGGGTCACCCTCCACCGCCACGCCGGTGCTGCCGATCACCTGGTCGGCGGGGACGTCGAGGGTGATGTCGTAGCGCGCGAACTCGCCGTAGAACTCGCCCTGCGGCAGCAGCGGCTGGAACGCCCACCCGGTGCGGTCGTACACGGCGATGCGCGGATACCACTGCGCGAAGTCGAAGTGGCGGCCGGCGCGGCCCTGGCGGCGCGGCAGGGTGGAGAGCCGCGCATCCCAGTCCATCACCACCTCCACCGACGCGCCGGGCGCCAGCGGGCGCGGCAGCGGGAGCGCGGCCACGGTGCTGTCCGGTGCGCCCGGGTAGGTGGGGCGCACGGCGCGCCCATCGACCGTAACCGCGGTAAAGCGCTCGAAGGCGTGCTCCGCGGGGCCCAGGTCGGTAAAGCGGCGCTCCCCGTACTCCAGCTCGCGCCGCGCCCAGGCGCTGTTGGGGCGAAAGGCGTTCAGGTGCTGGTGGATGTAGAGGGAGTCCAGCGCGCGCGGCGAGCGGTTGGTGTAGCGCAGCCGGGCGCGGCCGTGCAGCACGTCGCTGTCCTCGTCCAGCCGCGCTTCGATGCGGTAGTCGACGCCCTGCTGAAAGTAGGCGGCGTCCTGCGCGCGCAGCGCCGGCGCCGCGGCCAGCAGCGCCGCGGGAAATACGATTCGGAGCATCCGCACGAGTCCTCACGTGGATCGGGGTTAGGCCGAGCCAACATGCAGGAGCCGTGCGTGGGGTGCAACGGGGGAAGAAGTCAAACAGCGACGCGCGGGCGGCAACGCTCCATGGGAATGCGCGTCACGTTGGCGGCGTTTCCCACGAGCATGCGCCAGTCCGCCTCAACTCGACGGCGGTTTCGGACGATGATGCGCGAGTCCGCCTGCTGGAGCGAATGAATTCGCCGCTGGAAAGGCGCAAAGTCCGCCTGCGCGGACTGTAGCCGCTGAGTTCCAGGCGCCACGACTGGTCACGAGGATTCAGACGGTAGATTTCTCAGTCGCGCGCTGGGGGTCAAGGTAAAGGACGGTTTCGCGCGGCGCTCCTTCGAAATGACACTCTTGTGCGCGTCCGATGCGTTGGACGCGGGGAGAAGTTGAAGCCCCGTCCGGTGGCGCGTGAGCGCCTCCGAGACGGGGCTTGTCGCTGTTCCAGCAGCGGGTTTACCCGCTCATCGCCTCCGTCATCGCCTCCGTCATCGCCGGCGCTCGTCCATGCGATCGTCGCGCAGCGCGGGGCTCTCGCTGTTGTACTGGCGCAGGTAGCGGGTGTCGTGGTGCACGCCGCCGTTCTCCACGTGCCGGTACACGGCGTCGTAGCCGCCGCGCGTGATGTCGGCGCTGCGGCCGTGCTGCAGCTCGCCACGGAAGTACGGGTGGTGGTACACGCCCTGGCGGTCGAACTCGCCCGGCCCCTCGTCGTAGATGCCGTCGAAGCCGCCGTAGCCCTGCAGGTCGTCCTCGCGAACCTGGCGGTGGAAGCCGTAGGCGCCGTGCCCGGGCTGGCGCTGCATGCGCATGCCGTGGTACTCGCCGTCGGCCCAGTTGGGGTCCTGCGAGTGCGGGCGGCCCCATTCCGGGTCCATGGGATACCCGCGCCGGTACGGATCGTCGTAGCGCTTCATGCTGATTTCCTCCCGTTGTGCGCGTCGTCCGCTTATCTTGCCGTTCCGCGGAGCAAGAATCCTTCCCAATCACCCGACGAAGGAGCTGGCGATGCGGACGTTGACCCAGAAGGCGGCGATGGTGTTCGGCGTGGTGTTCCTGCTGGTGGGCATCCTGGGCCTGCTGGTTCCCGGCGGCACGGGGATGGAGTCGCACCCGGACCAGGCGCCCAAGCTGCTGGGGCTGTTCCCGGTGAACCTGCTGCACAACGTGGTGCACCTGGCGTTCGGCGCGGCGGGGATCGCGGCGTCGCGCAGCTACGGCGGGGCGCGCACGTACCACCGCGCCGGCGCCATCATCTACCTGGTCCTCGTCGTCCTGGCGTTCGTCGACGCCACCACCTTCGGGCTGGTGCCCATCGGCGGGAACGACATCTGGCTGCACGCCATCCTGGCCATCGGGCTGGGCTACTTCGGCTTCATCCACCGCGAGGTGGGGGTGCCGGGCAACTCCTGATCGGGCTGGATTCGGTCGATCCATCGCGCCCCGGCGTCCCCCGCGGATGCCGGGGCGCGGTGCTTTTGCCGGGTCCGGGCACGATGGATAGATTGCGCGCCCGGACGATCCCTATCCACCGAAGCCGATTTCCCCCATCCGCCGATGCCGCAGCCCGTCATCACGGTAGACGCCTTTACCGACCGCCCGTTCGCCGGCAACCCGGCCGCGGTGTGCATCCTTCCCGGACCCGCGGACGAGGGGTGGATGCGCAGCGTGGCGGCGGAGATGAACCTGTCCGAGACGGCGTTCCTGCATCCGCACGCGGACGGATGGAACCTGCGCTGGCTTACCCCGGCGGTGGAGGTGGACCTGTGCGGGCACGCCACGCTGGCCAGCGCGCACGTGCTGTGGCAGGACGGCCACCTGCCGCCGGACGCGGAGGCGCGCTTCCACACGCGCAGCGGGCTGCTGACGTGCCGGCGCCGCGGCGAATGGATCGTGATGGACTTTCCCGCCAAGCCGGAGCACGCGGCGGAGGCGCCGGACGGGCTTGCGCGCGCGCTGGGCGTGACACCGAAGTACATCGGCCGCAGCCAGTTCGACCTGCTGGTGGAGGTGGATTCGGAAGATGCGGTCCGCGCGCTGCAGCCGGACCTGGGCCTGCTGGCGACGGTAGACGTGCGCGGCGTGATCGTCACGGCGCGCTCGGCGGATGCGCGGTACGACTTCGTCTCGCGCTTCTTCGCGCCGCGGGCGGGGGTGAACGAGGACCCCGTGACGGGCTCGGCGCACTGCGTCTTGACGCCGTTCTGGGCCGCGCGGCTGGGGAAGGACGAGATGACGGGATTCCAGGCCTCGCGCCGCGGCGGCGTAGTACGCGTGCGCGCCACCGGCGACCGCGTGGAGCTCGCCGGCCAGGCCGTCACCGTGGTGCGCGGCGAGCTGGCGCACTGAACCTCCAGAGAATGGACCGATGCCGATGCCGGATGCCCACGGACTGCCACACGATTCGGTGGTGGACGGCGAGACCCGCGACGTGACCGTTCCGCTGGGCCGCTTCGAGAGCGTCGAAGCGGGCGGCCGTGTGCGCGTCTCCAGCGGCGCGCCGTGGGAATCGATCGTGGGCTACTCGCGCGCGGTGCGGGTGGGACCGCACGTGTACGTCGCGGGGACCACGGCGACGGACGAGACCGGCGCCATCGTGGGCCCCGGCGACGCGTACGCGCAGACGATGCACATCCTGCGCAAGGTGCAGGGCGCGCTGATGCTGGCCGGCGCGGCGATGCACGACGTGGTGCGCACGCGGATGTACGTTACCGACATCGCGCGCTGGGAGGACGTGGGCCGCGCGCACGGCGAGTTCTTTCGCGACGTGCGCCCCGCGGCGACGATGGTGGAGGTAAAGGCGCTGATCGACCCCGCGATGCTGGTGGAGATCGAGGTAGAGGCCTACGTGCGGGGTTGATTTCAGCGGCTGAGTCCCCGGAAGAGGACAGGCAGGCCGTATCCCGCGCCGAACGATCGTTCGAAAAAGCTGTCTGAAACAGATGTTGGTAGCACCGGCGCACGCTCCGCTCGCGGGACGTGCGCCGGTGCGTCTTCCGGAAGTCGAAACGCAGCATCGGCTTACGTTTTTCCAGCCGTGGAGCCGGATACAAGGCTCTAGCGCGGGCGTCCACCGCGCACTATCATGGGCCCCGACCAATCCCCATCCACACTGTGAACGCAACGCCGCCCCACCCCGCGCTCCGGGGCCGGACGAACGCGTTCCTGATTTTCGGCGGGTCCGTTGGGAGGCGGGCCGGACACACGGCGGGCAGCATCCTCAGCGAGCGCATCCAGAGCAGGACCTTGCAGTCCATCCCTCCCGGCTGCGGTACGGACCCGGGAACTCAACGAGAAACGGCAAACCCGTCGAAAGGCGGGGACGCAAAGCTACGAGGCTAACGCAAGGCCGGGCCTTGCCATGCCAGTCGGGCCGCCGACTGAGACGAAATCCCCCATGATCCCTCACCACCTCCGTTCGCGCGCCGTGCAAGGCGCCATGTTCGTGCTGGCCGCCGCCGCCCTCGCCGCGCCGCAGAGCGCGCAGGCGCAGCGCCTGCTGGGCCGCCCCGTGGCCGCCGCGTCGTCGGGCCTGGTCGCCTCCCGCTCCGTGGAAAGCCGCGAGTCGTCGTCGCTGCTGCCGGTGCCGGTAGAAGGCATCAGCCGCTCGCAGCTGCACGACACGTACAACCAGTCCCGCAGCGAAGGCCGCACGCACCACGCCATCGACATCCACGCGCCGCGCGGCACGCCGGTGATCGCCGTGGCCGACGGCACCATCCGCAAGCTGCACAACGGCGCGCGCGGCGGACGGGCCATCTACCTGATGGACGACGACGGCACCACCCGCTACTACTACGCGCACCTGGACGGCTACGCCGAAGGGCTGCACGAGGGCCAGCGCGTGGAGCGCGGCGAGGTGATCGGGTACGTGGGCGATACGGGGAACGCGCAGCCGGGCGACTACCACCTGCACTTTTCGGTGGCGATCCTGGACAACGCCAGCCGCTGGTGGGAGGGCGAGAACCTGAACCCCTACGACCTGCTGGCCGGCCGCTCCGACCGCTGAGCCGCTCGATTTCCGCGACTGCCGCCCCGCCCGACCACGCTCGGGCGGGGCGGCTTGTTTGCAGGGGATGATTCGGATCCTGGAATCGCGCTGGTTGGCTCTGGGGCCCGACGCTCCCAGCCAGGGCGCGCGGGAATGTCATTTTGAGGTCCGGCCACACCACCCTTCCTGTGTGCGCGAAAGGTCGCAGGACCGAGGAATCTACCGTCGGCCACCTGGAGGGTGGACGCGGCAGCCCGCGCCGGTCCCGCGGCCACTCCGCGCTCCGACGAAATCGGGTGGTGGATGCCGCGGGGATCCGGCGGTTCGGCAGGCCACGAGTATGCCGAGAATAGATTTCTCAGTCGGCGCGAAGGTCTGGACCGGGAGGATGATTTTGAGTGGCGCCTCCTTCGAAATGACAGGTTTTTGCGGCGTTTGGCGGAGGCGGCGAGAGGCGGGCGCCGCGGCTAAGGCGAGCGCCGAGCAGGCCGAGAGGAGGTCCTTCGGTCGCGCGCAAGCTGTGGAGTGAAGCAGGGTTCCGCGTGGCGCTCCCTCAGGAAGTCAACGCTTCGTTGTCTGGAGCTTCGGTTCGATGGAGATCGACCGCCCTTGACCTGCGACGACGGTAACGCAGGTTGATTCGCGTCAGGCCGCTTCCCCCGCCCATGCCGCGCCGATGCAGATCGAGAACCTGTCCGCGACGCTGTCCGTGCTGTCGGCGATGGTCACGCCGGCGGTGCTCATCCTGGCCAGCAGCTCGCTCATCCTGGCCACCTCCAACCGCCTGACGCGCGCCGTGGACCGCACGCGCACCATCTCCGAGCGCGTGGCGGACCTGGCGCTTGAGGAGGCGGACCGCACGATGCTGGCGGAGGAGCGGACGCTGCTGTTCGACCAGCTGGGGCGTACGGCGCGGCGTGCCAAGCTGCTCACGCGCGCGCTCACCCGGCTGTACATGGCGCTGGCCATCTTCATCGGAACCAGCGTGGCCATTGGCGTGGTGGCGGTGACGGGCGTGGCGTACGCGTGGATCGCGCTGGGGCTGGGGTTCATCGGCGCGGGGCTGCTGTTCTGGGCCAGCCTGCTGCTGATCCTGGAGTCGCGCATCTCCCTGACCGCCGTGTTCGACGAGATGGACTTCGTGCAGGCCCTCAGCCGCCACTACGCCGCCCCCGGCGACCTCATCGACCGCCCCGCCCGCCGGCGGTGGCGGCGATGAGGCGCGTCGCCATCCATCCGCTTACCTGATCTCGAATTCATGGGCGCTACGTACGGAAACATCACCCTGCGGGGACCCGCGCAGGCAGAGGTGGTCCAGGCGGTGACGGAAGCGGGGGTTACGGCGGTCGTATCCCCCACGGACCAGGGCGTGACGGTGGTGTACGACTGCCGCGGCGAGGACGACCCCGGCGTGCTGGCGGCGGCCACCCGCTGGCTTTCGCACCGGTTCGCGTGCGCCGCGTGGGGCGTGTACGTGTTCGACAGCGACGTGGTGCTCTACACGCTCTGCCGGAGCGGCGAGGTGCTGGACCGGTACCACTCGATGCCGGGCTACCCCGGCACCGCCAGGGGCGCGCCGCGGGGCGGGAACGCCGCCGTGCTCTGCCGGGAGATGCAGCTCAAGCCGGCGAACGTGGCCGCGGTGGAGCAGATCCTTCGCCGCGCGCGCGCAACCTTCGAGGAGCGGCGCCACGGGGACCTGATGCGGGAGTTGGGGCACCCGGACCTGGCCTGGCTCACCCGGCACAGCGACTTCTGGACGGACGAGCCCCTTCCCGAAGGCTACACGGTGGAGCAGTTCCGCGTGGTCGGCGGCGATGACCGCCCAGGACCGTACGCGTTCGAGTCGGAGTTCCGCCTTCCCGACGATCCGGCTCCCACCCCGTCCTCGGACCCGGGTAGCGAGGGCGGCGGATCCCGCGCCGGGTGGATCGTCGGCGCGCTCGTGGCCGTGGCGGCGTGGCTGGGCTACCGAAAGCGGACCAGCCTCTCCCGCCGCCACTTCGTCGCTCTGCTCGCGGCGGGTGCCTTCGCCGCGGCATCGCGCAACGCTGGAATTTCCCAGGATGCCTGAAAAGGGTGCCCTTTCCTCTCAGCTCCCCGCGCTCTCCAGGCCGCGGGGGGAGGTGGCCGAGTGGTCGGCCACGTCGCGGGCGCCGGCCTGGCGGGCGCACGAGGCGCAGCAGTAGAAGGTGCCGTTCGCCTCCACGCCGTGGCCGATCACCTTGCAGCCGCAGTGCGCGCACACCGGCGCAAGCTTGTGGATGGCGCACTCGAAGCTGTCGAACACGTGCCGGTTGCCGGCCGTGACCACCTCGAACGACAGGTAGTAGTCGTTCCCGCACACCTCGCACTTCGCCATCGTCCCCTCCCCTGTCTGGATCGGCCCACCCACGCATCGAAGCCGCGGGGTGCCTGCATCCAGCGCGCCACGAAAACGCGCAGGACGGCGGCGCACATCCGCCGCCGCCCCGCATCCGCCGACATCCACCGATCCCGCTACGGCTGGCGCGTCAGCGTGACGGTCGGCTGGTTGTTGCCGGGGATCGTCACCGTTCGCCCATCGTCCGAGAAGCGAAAGGCGAAGTCGGGCGGAAAGCCTTCCCAGCGGAACACCGTGGGCGAGAGCGGCGACGCCACCACGGTCAGCTCCTCGCCGAAGCCCCGCAGGTGGGCGCGCAGCACGCCGTCCAGCGCCTCGATGCGCGCCTCCACCGCGGGATCCGTGGACGTCCAGGTGCCGGCGAAGCGCTCCACCGCGGCGCGGTCCAGGGTGATGGGCTCGGGAACGTCGACCACCCACGGCGGCCGGTGCAGGCCCCGCACGCACGGCGACGGGTCCAGCCCGGCGACGGAGCCCTGGCGGATGAAGCGGACCAGGAGCGCGTCCACGCACTCGCCCCCTTCCAGTCCCCCGTAGCTGTGCGCGCCGTGGGGCACCACCACGTGCAGGTGGTTGCGCAGCCGCGCCGCGGCGACCTCGCCCCCCGACGCCGGGGTGACGGGGTCCAGCTCGCCGGAGACCAGCACGGTCGGGATGTCGGAGCGAAGGGGCTGATGGAAGTCGGCCGGGAGCGGGAAGGTGGGCCAGCCCCGGCACGCCGCCTTCTGCTGCCGCACCCGCCAGTCGCCCAGCAGCGTGCGGCCGTTGTCGCGCGCGGCGGCCTCCGCGTCCACGAAGGGCAGGTCCTCGCTGCAGGTGATGGCAAGGTTGAGCCCCCAGTACAGCCCCCGCTGGTAGCCGCGCCGGTCCTGCAGCGACTGGCGTACGGCGGGGCGGTAGTCTCCCTCGTACGCGCGGTGCACGATGTAGGGGATCTGGCTCACGGAGTTCACGTCGTACAGCAGCCGGCGGATGAGGTCCGCGTACGTCGCGCGGGTCAGGGTAAGCCGCAGCCGCGCCCCCGTCTCCGGATCCAGGATCTCCGCCGTCTCCGGCGCTTGCTCCAGGCGGTCCGCCACCGCGCGCACCTCGCGCGCGAACTCGGGGAACGCGCCCGCGCAGACGGCGTCGGCGCGGCAGTCGCGCGCCACGCCGGCCAGCGCGGCCTCCATGCTCTGCGCGTAGCTGGCCGGCTGGTAGAATCCGAACGGCACCACACCCTCGAGGATGGCGCTGCGCACGCTGCGCGGGTAGGCGCGCATGTACACCTGCGCCGCGCGCGTGCCGTACGAGCCGCCCCAAAGGTCCAGCGGCCCGTACCCCAGCGCCGTGCGCACCGCCTCCATGTCGTGCGCC
>DASTVC010000467.1:0-14403 GCA_035759295.1 Longimicrobium sp.
TGCAGGCGGCGGCCGCGGGATCGTGCAGCGGGAGCAGGCGATCCAGGACGTCGGGCCGGTCCTCGCGCGCGACGACGGCCAGCGCGCCCTGGCCCACGGCGGGGAGCCACGCCGGCGCGCTCAGGTACTGGCCGATGCGCTCCGCCCAGCCCAGGCGCAGGACGCCCGCGGCGGCGAGGATGATGGCGTCGTAGGCGCCGGCATCCAGCTTGGCGAGGCGCGTGTTCAGGTTGCCGCGCAGGTCGGTGATGTCCAGGTCGGGCCGCAGCGCCTGTAGCTGCGCGCGGCGGCGGAGCGAGCTGGTGCCCACCTTCGCGCCGGACTTGACGTAGTACAGCCCGCCGCGCCGGCCCGGCGGAAGGATCACCACGTCGCGCGGGTCCTCGCGCGTGGTGATCGCGGCGAGGGTCAGCCCGTCCGGCAGGCGCGTGGGGACGTCCTTGAGCGAGTGGACGGCCAGGTCCGCGGCACCGGAAAGGAGCGCCGTATCCAGCTCCTTGGTGAACAGCCCCTTGTCGCCGATCTTGGCCAGCGGGACGTCCTGGATGTTGTCGCCCGTGGTCTTGATGACGTCGATCTCCACCTGCAGCGCGGGGTCGGCGGCGCGCAGGGAGGTCTGCACGCTGCGGGACTGCCACAGCGCCAGCTCACTGCCGCGCGACGCGATGCGCAGCCCATCCATCTTCACCACTGCGACTGCGCTCCCTCGACGATCTTCTGCACCACCTGCTGCAGCGCCTTCTCGCGCCCGTCGTCCACGTCCTCGCGCCCCGGCTCGAAGTTGCCGATGGCGGTAATTCCGTTGCCGCGCCACAGCACCTTGTCGTTGCGCACGTCGTAGATCTCGGCGTCGAAGCTCACCTGCACGCGCGCCTCCAGCCGCTGAATGCGCCCCGTGGCGTCGGGCTGGGGATCGAAGTTGGTCGTCTGCTCCTCCGCCGAGCGGATCGTGCCGCGCACGATGGCGTCCGCCGTCTGCTCCGAGGACAGGCGCACGCCCAGGCTTCCCGGCAGCCGGTCCTGCATCTCCCGAAGCAGGTCCGAGGTCAGGTTCTGGTACGGCGTCTCGTTCTCGAACGGCTGGATGTAGACGCGGTTCACGTGGCTGGGCAGGCCCCCGCCCGTGAACCCGTACATGCACCCCGCCAGCAGCGACAGCGCCAGCAGGGGCGCGGCGAGGCTACGTGCCCGCCGGGTGCCAGGTATCTTCAGAAAACTGCGCGACATCGGTGGACGACTCGGTGGTCAGGGTCAGGCTGCGATAGGCGGCCCAGTCGCGGTACTGCGCGCGGGACACGCCCTGGGCGTTGTACGTCAGGTCGATGGATTCCGCCACGGCGCTCCCCCTGCGGCGGCGGACGGACTGCAGGCGCGTGCCGTCCGCGCGGAACTCCAGCACGTCGTCGCCCGCCTGGTAGCGGAGCGTCGTCTCGGTGCCGCGGGTGGCGGCTTCCAGCAGGCGCGCGCCCGCCGGCGGCTCGATGACGCCCACGGCGCCCCACAACAGCGCGGGCGAGGGGAGCTCGAAGCGCTCGATGAGCGCCGGCGGCGCGCGCAGCTCGCCGTCCACCAGCGCGGCGGCCAGGTACGTCTCGCCGCGCGGGCCGAACAGGTCCAGCCGCGAGCGGCGCGGCGCCTCGAACCGGGCCACGCCGCGCCCGGAGAAGCGCGCGCCCGCCTCGTCCAGCACCCAGCCGAAGTTCACCTGCCGCGGGGAGGCGGGGACGGTCGCGCGCCGCAACGCGTCCGCCGTCGTCTGCATGTCCTGCGCGGACTGCGCGGGCACGCCAGGCGTGGACGGGTTCGCCTCCGGCGCCGGCCCCGTCGCGACGGGCGGGGGCGGCGTGCAGCCGGCCAGCGCGCCGGCGGCGAGCAGCATCCATCCAGAAACCTTCAACGGACCTCCCGAATGCGGATGATGCGGTCGCCGGGCAGAATGACGTCCGCCACCTCCATCCCCCGCACCACCTGGCCGAACACCGTGTAGGTGCCGTCCAGGTGCGGCTGGGGGGAGTGGGTGACGAACCACTGGCTTCCGCCCGTGTCCGGGCCGGAGAGCGCCATGCCCAGGCTGCCGCGCAGGTACAGGTGGCGATTGATCTCGTCGCGGATGGCATACCCCGGACCGCCGGAAGTGTCCCCCCGGGGATCGCCGCCCTGCACCACGAAGTTGGGCACCACGCGCGGCCACTCCTGCCCGTCGAAGAATCCGCGTGCCGCCAGCGACAGGAAGTTGCGGACGGTGAGCGGCGCGTCGTCGGCGAACAGCTCCACCTCGATCTCGCCGCGGTTCGTCTCGATGACGGCGTGCGGCCGCGGCCGGGCCTGCGCCTGGGCGGCGATGCGCGCGTAGTCGCGGATCGTCAGCCCCGTCTCGATCGGCAGCGGCTCGCCCCACGGGTTGGCGATGGAGTCACCGAAGAGCGGGTCCACGCGCTGGCGCAGGAGGTAGTCGGCGGAGCGCGGAAAGCGCGAGGTGAACTGGCGCGCGGCGCCGGGATCCTTCTTCGCGATCGCCTCCACCGCGCCCACGGCGGCCAGCGCGGCGTCGTTCATCGAGTCCGCCTGCGCACGCTGATAGGCGTCCAGGATCACCGGGAGCGTCGCGGGATCCGCCAGCGTGGCCAGCCCGCCGAGCGCGTTGGCGCGGGCGATGATGTCCGGCAGCTGCAGCCCGGCGAGGAGCAGGTCGCGGATGCCGGCCACGGCGGAATCGCCCGTGACGGTGACGGCTTCCTCGAGGGCGGCGGACGCGATGCGCCCGTCCGGATCGCGGAGAGCGGCGCCGAGCTCGCCCAGCGGGAGCGGCCTCGCGTGCGCCAGGGCCCGCGCGGCGGACGCGCGCAGCCGCCACGCCGGGTCGCGCGCGAGGGGCGCCGCGGCCTGGACGGCAGCCGCCGGATCGATGCCGGACAGCGTGGCGAGCGCGGTCTGGCGGATGAAGACGGGGCGCCGCGCATCCGCCACCATCTCCCGCAGCAGCGACGCAGCCGGCGCCGCGTCCATCCCCAGCCGCTGCATCCCTTCCAGCGCGGCGATCACCAGGTACGGCTCGTCTTCGGTGGCGGCGGTCCCGATCAGCGCCCGCAGCGCCGGGTCGCCCGGGTACGTCCCCAGGGTGCGCAGGGCATTGATGCGGACGATCTGCGCGGGATCGATCGTCGCCAGGCGCATGACGGCGTCGCGCCCCGCCTGGCGCCCCACGCCGGACGAGTCCGCCATCGGCCCCGTCAGCGCGCGGGCCACGAAGGAGCGGACCAGCGGCTCCGGATCGCCCGCGACGCGGAAGAGGGCGGCGGCCGCCTGGGGCTCGCCGCGGCGGGCGAGGGCGTAGGCGGCGCGCCAGCGGATCTCCGGGTCCGCGTGCCGCAGCCAGGGCTCGATGGCGCCCACCGGCAGCGGCCGCCCCTGCCGCCAGATGGAAAGCAGCGCCGCGCCGATCGGAAGGTTGTTCGACGGACCGTGATCCGCCGTCCGCAGCAGGTTCTCCAGCGCGGCGCGGGCCTGCGGATGGCGGATCTTGCCGAGCGCGTATGCCACTTCCGCCACCACCGTCGGCGCGGACGCGGCGCGCGCGGGGTCGGCGTAGGGGACGAGGAGCGGCACCGCGGCGCTGTCGGCGATCTGGCCGAGCGCGAAGGCGGCGAGGGCGGCGACGGAGGTGTCCGCATCCGCCAGCATCTGCCCCAGGATGGGCACCGCGCGCCGGTCGCGGAGATTCGCCATCGCCATCGCCGCGCGGCGGCGCGTCTGGGGCCGGCTCTCGAGGCCCGCGTTCGCCAGGTAGGCGGAATCGAACTGCCGCCGGTCCTCCATCAGCATCACGCCGGCAATGGTGGCCTCACGGGGGGCCGCGCCGGGCGCGGTGCGCGCCCGCCCGGCGGACGCGGCGGGGGCGCAGGCGGCGAGCAGGAGCGCGGCGGCGGCCAGTCGGACGGCGTTCATCGTCATGCCGGTTGCGGTTGGGTGCGGCGAAAGGCGTCCATCACCTCCGCGGGAAGCGTGCGCGGGCGGCCGGAGCGGTCGATGGGCGTAAGCCCCGTGCGCGCGGTCACCAGGCGCGTCGTGGACCCGTCCGCCTCCACCCGCTCGATCAGGTACACGAAGCCGACGGCCCGCGAGCGCACCTGCTCCAGCGTGGTCGTCACCCGCACCAGGTCGTCGTAGCGGGCGGAGGCGTGGTAGCGCAGGCCGACCTCGGTGACGGCGAGGAGGACGCCGTCCTTTTCGATCTCCGCGTACGACTTGTACAGCCGCGCGATCAGGTCCGTGCGACCGATCTCGCACCAGGCCAGGTAGTTGGCGTGGTGGATGATCCCCATCTGGTCCGTCTCCGCGTATCGCGTGCGGAACTCGACGGTGGACGTGGGCTGGCTCGGTGGCGCGTCGTCGGACATCGGGACCGGCGGTACGAAAGTAATAGTATACAAAAGAATACAGGACGCGGACGATTCTACCGGGCGGCGCGGGGGGAGTCAAACGGCGCGACTACGGCCCGGATTCCCAGCATCCCAAACAGACGCGACGAATAAGCGCCGTGCAGCAAGTAGCCGTGCGGCGCTCCATTTCCCGTGCACCAGAGGGTCAGGTGGCGGCGGGTTCAGCTTCCTCTTCCAGGGCGGGAAAGTAAAATCCCCACGCAAGCCAGTAATCACAAACCGTCCTGACGACCGAGACACTCATCAAGACCCAGAGTGTGGCCGCGTCTGAAAACGGAGCCCAACGGATGAGGACAGCCATCAAAATGACAGCGATCACGTTGACCACAGCCCACCGCCAGATGACAGACTTTGTAATCGGCCAAGTGATGAAAGACCAGACAAGGTCTACGAGCAGAAGCAGAATGAGCAGACGGAAGAATAAGAACTCCCCCTTTACTGAAGTTGCGAGTAAGAACAGGATGCACGCCTCTAACATAAAGACCAGGAAGTCTATTAGCAGAATAACGAAGAGACCGCGCCTGTTCTTTTGTACAATGGTACTCAGGGTGTTATCCAGATGCCGGTTCATTCCATGCAGGAACGGGACAGCGATAACTATGAACGCAACAAACTCCGGGATTCTAGTTACATCCAACTCAACATCGCCGGCTCCACCCTGGAGGAACGTTCTCTTTAGCGCTTCGTTGAACGCTAACGCCGCGATCACTGCGTAAATCCGTTGCAGGGTGTCAATAGACCGTTCGATGGATCGTTTTGACGTCATGGTGTCACCCCAAAATGCTGATGAACATCATCGATTTTGTAGAAAACCGGGATCTTTTTCTCGTTTGCCAGCATGACCTCCTTGTCAGCTCCGCTAGATTCTCCTTCGAGTCGAAGCACGGCGTCGCAGAGTGGAAGAAATTCATTGTCGAGCGCGAGCCAAAACTCATATGGCCGCGGGAACATCATGTGCCAGAAGTGGGTGCTGTGTGGAACGAAGGGTGCAAACCCGAGGTTAGCCAACGTGTTAGCCGCCTCGAAAGCTGTTCGAACATTTACCGCGACGTCCCCCTTTGTGTACGGACCTGCGATGTAAATCTTGGCTCTCATCTATGCAACTCCACAATTCATGAATTACCTCACCCGATCCCCTGCTTTCGAATGTGGGGAGTCGGCACGAATACAGCAAGGATCGAGGTCCGTTCACGTCCGAGTACGTAAGTCAAGCTTGTCTGTGCCAGTGGCGCCCGGTAGCTTCCCCGCCCCATGGAGAGCAAGCCCGTCTACGTCGTTTCCGACATCCACCTGGGCGCCGTTCCGGAGGCAACGGAGCGCGCGTTTCGCCGCTTCTTGGACCACGTGGCGGCGGACGCGTCGTTTCTGTTGATCAACGGCGACCTGTTCGACTTCTGGTTCGAGTACCGGCACGTGATCCTGGCCGAGCACTACCGTGTGCTGGCCAAGCTGCGCGACGTGGTGGAGGCGGGGGTGCGCATCGCCTTCGTGGGCGGCAACCACGACGCGTGGGCGGGGCCGTTTCTGCGCGACACGGTGGGCATCGAACTGCACGACGGGCCGCTGGAGATGACGCTGGGCGGGCGGCGCACGCTGGTGGCGCACGGCGACGGCGTGGGGCGCGGCGACCTGAAGTATCGCGCGCTCAAGAAGGCCATCCGCAATCCCGTGACCGTCGGCGCATTCCGCGCGCTGCACCCGGATCTCGGGCGCCGCATCGCGCTGATGGCCAGCACCACGGAGCACAAGGACAGCGGCGACGCAGCGGCGCGCGGGCGGGCAGCGTTCATCCAGGCCTGGGCGCTGGAGCAGATGCGCGCGGACCCGGGCCTCGACCTTGTCCTCACCGGCCACGCGCACCTGGCGTCGGTGATGGAGGTGGAGCCGGGGCGATACTACGTGAACTCCGGCGACTGGCTGAACACCTTCGACTACGTGGTGCTCCCCGCGGGCGGCGGGGCGCCGGAGATGCGGCGGTGGGAGGCGGAGGTGGGGGTGAACGGGTGAACGGGTGAACGGGTGAACGGGACGATGCCCGTCGCCACGTCCGGCCGCCACGGGTTAAAACCCGAGGCTATAAATGCCATAAGCCCCGTCTCGGCTCGCTTGCGCTCGCCGAACGGGGCTTCACCTGCTCGGAGACCTCAGAGGCCGGCCCGCACCGACGGCTCCGTACGCGCGACGGAAATCCATGCGTGCGGGCCCGGCCGACACGAGCGGTTGAAGCCCGGTTTTGCGAGGAACGAGCAAAGACCGGGCTTATGGCCGTCCTAGCCGCGGGCTTTGGCCCGTGGCACCCCCCCGGAGTGTGCCCCCCTACCGGATCTTCGGCGCGGGCAGCGTGCGGCCGCCCTGGTGCAGGATCAGGCGGGTGACGGCGCCGGTGGCGTCGATCTCGAAGTCGACAACGGCGTTGGCCTCGCGGACGGAGAAGCGGGTCTCGCTCTCCGGCACCAGCGGCGATTCCGGCTGGTTGGTGGGCGCGGCGCGCAGCACGTCGCCGTCCAGGCGGACGGTCACCTCGAAGCCCGGCGCCAGCTGGTACACGCCCACGTACCGCTGCAGCACCGCCACCGGCACCGTCACCGTCGCGCTCGCGGCGGCCACCACCGCCTCCACCGACTCGGCCGTGCGCGGCGCGGGCTCCTCCGGCCCGATGCGCCCGCGCGCCATCATCCCCGTCACCCTGCCGTCCGTGCCGCGCAAGAAGCGCAGGCGGGTGCCGGAGGGCGAGATGAACTCGTCGCGGGCCACCGCGGTGAGCGGCTGGCGCGGGTTGCGGCCGCGCTGGTTGTAGAGCGTGCCGTCCTCGACGGTGATCACCCGGTTCTCCGTCTCGTTCACCTTGTAGACGCCCACGTAGTCCCGAAGCGCCTCGGGGGCCACGGCGAACGCGGGCGCGGCGGGCGTGCCCAGCAGGCGTGCGGCAATCCGCCGCGAGATGTCGTCGGGGTCGCGCTCGCCCTCGCGCTCGCGGTTGGAGAGCACGATCACGTGCAGGCGCTCCGACGGAATCCACAGCCCGTTGCTGCTGAAGCCGTTGATGTCGCCGCCGTGCTCGATGCTGGGCCTCCCCGCCGCCTCGCCCACGAACCAGCCGTAGCCGTAGCCCGCGCTGCGGCCGTCGCTCAGCCGGTACGCGGTGTGGGCGCGGCGCCACGTCTCCGGCTTCAGCATCCGCCCCTCGGCCACGGCGCGCTGCCACAGCAGCTGGTCATCCACCGTGCTGATGAGCGAGCCGGCCGCGTACGGCTGCGTCATGCTCAGGTAGTTGGCCGCGCGGATGGTGCCGTCGGGGGTGCGGTCGTAGCCGGGAACGCGGCCGGGGATGACGGCGTTGGCGGTCTCGTAGTAGCTGTGCCGCATCCCCAGCGGCTCGAAGATGCGGGTGCGGATGAAATCGGCGTACGACATCCCCGACACCTTTTCGATGATGCCGCCCAGCAGCGCGTACCCCGAGTTGTTGTAGTTCCACCGCTCGCCCGGCGCGAACTCCATGGGCTGGTCGCGGAAGACGGCGATCAGCTCGTCCGGCGTCAGGTCGCGGCGCATCCCCGCCACGTACGTGGGCATCCCCGTGTAGCTCTGGATGCCGGAGGTGTGCGTGAGCAGGTGCTCCACGGTGATGTGGCGCCCCTGCGTGGGGTAGTCGGGATACCAGCGGGTGATCTCGTCGTCCAGCGACACCTTCCCCTCGTCCACCAGCATCAGCGTGGCGACGGCGGTGAACTGCTTGGTGATGGATCCCAGGCGGAAGACGTGCTCCGGGCGCAGCGGCACCCCCAGCTCCACGCTGGCCGCGCCGTACGCCTTGCGCATCAGCACCTGCCCGTCGCGCGCCACCAGGACGGCGGCGCCGGGCTCCGCGGCGGGGTACAGCGCCGTGAGCATGGAATCGATCCCCGCCAGCGCGGGATCGACGGTCGTACGCGCCTCGACGGCGGCCGGCGCGGCGACTTGCGCGTGGACGGCCGGCGCCGCGGCAGGCAGCAGAAACGCCGGCAGAACGGCCAGCCGGCGCAGGAAGACGGAGCGGATCATTCGATGGATGATGGTACGGGGTGTCAGGTGGCGCGGGGGGTGCGCCGGCGGGGCGTACGGCGCGCGTCCATGGCGGGTTTCGGAATGGACGCAAGATTGCACGTAGAGGGCATGGAGAAAAGAGCGAAGGGCGCGGAGAATCGATGCCGATTCTCCGCGCCCTCGTCTTTTTCCTCCAGGTCCGCGATGCTCTTCAGCGGTCGCGGTGCTTGCGGTGCTCGTCGGGCCCGTGGGTGCGGTGCCACTCCATCTCCTCGGCCGTCACGGGGCGGATGAGAATGTCCGACGCCAGCCAGATGGTGTGTCCGAACGGGTAGAACAGGAACGGCGCGATAACGGCCAGCCCCAGGCTTACCCAGGTCAGCGTGTTCCACGGCACGTCCGGCCAGAGCGCGATGGCGGCGCCCACGACGGCGAGGACCACCAGGAACTCCGCCAGCACCAGGTTGAACATCATGGCGCCCAGGAAGAAGTCTTCCTCGCCGCGCTCGGTGCGCAGGCCGCACACCGGGCAGGTGCGCTTCATCTTCATCCACGTGCCCTTGATGTGCCCCTCGCCGCAGTGCGGGCAGCGAAGGCGCAGAGCGCGCAGGTACAGCGTGGTCCCCCGCCCGACCGCCGACTCCGCGGGATCCCTGTGAACCGGCATGGTGGCAGCGTGTGCGTTCATCATTGCCTCGCCTCCGAGGGGCGTTGGCCCCGTGTATCTCTTTCTGCGGAGGTAAGCTACAGGATGGCACCCCGCCCCGTAGTCGGGGAATGCCCTACCTGGGATCAGCCGATAGATGAGCGGGAGGGATGGACTCCGCCGAGCGGCCGCGCCGGGGGCAAGCATGTGAAGGGTTCCATCCAGCCAAGCGTGGCCTGCCCACGCGAGCAGGTGAAGCCCCGCCGGGCGAGCTAAGCGAGCCCAGGGCGGGGCTTATGGCCGTTCCAGCCGCGGGCTTCAGCCCGCGGTCCCGAGCCGGGTGACGGTCAAACCTCCAGCCGCTCCACCTCCCGCGGCTCGCCCCACAGGCGGCCGACGATGGTGGCGACGTCCGCGGGCTCGCCCGTGGTGAGAATGCGGACGGTGCCGGCGCCGCCCTCCGCCAGCGCGCCGGCCTCTTCCAGGATCTGCCGCGTGCGCCGGGCGATGGCCTCGCCGCTGTCCAGCAGCCGCACCTTCGGCCCCAGCGCGTCGCGGATGGCGTCGCGGACGAAGACGTAGTGCGTGCAGCCCAGGACGACGGTGTCCACGCTGGCCTCGCGCAGCGGCGCCACGTACTCCTCCATCCGCTCCGCCAGCTCCGGCCCGGCCAGCAGGCCGTCTTCGACGAGGTCCGCCAAGCCAGGGCACGGGTCGCGGACCACCTGCACACCGTCGGCGTAGTTGTCCACCAGCCGCTGGAAGCGCGCGGAGCGCAGGGTGCCGCTGGTCGCCATCACCCCCACGCGGGCGTTGCGCGTAAGGCGGACGGCGGGCTTGAGCGCCGGCTCCAGGCCGATCACGGGAATGGTCAGCCGTTCGCGCAACGCCTCCAGCGCCGCGCCCGACGCCGTGTTGCAGGCCACGACCAGCACCTTGGCGCCCTGCGACTGAATCCACTCGCCGATGGCCAGCGTGCGGGCGCGCACCTCGTCGTCGCCGCGGTCGCCGTAGGGGACGTACGCGGTGTCGGCCACGTACAGCAGGTGCTCGGCGGGGAGCGCACGGCGGATCTCGCGGGCCACGCTCAGCCCGCCCACGCCGCTGTCGAATACGCCTACGGGTGCCGTCACGGGCCTACGGGCACGGTGGCGCGCAGCTCGGTGCCGCCGCCGCCCGGGCGCGGCACCGCGTTCACGTGCACGTCGAAGTCCTGCAGGTGCGCGGCGACGAACGCGTCCGCGCCGGAGAAGAAGAGCCAGAAGATGGAGAGCGTGATCCAGTCCTCGCGCTGGTTCTCGCGGTCGCGAACGAGCGGATGCTTGGCCGTGGGGCCGATCTCTCCCGTCGCGCGGGCGATGGTCTCCAGCCGGCGCGCCTCATCCAGCTTCTGGCTGGTCTTGAGAACCATCCACAGGCTCCCCGACTCCAGCAGGAAGTAGACGCCGCCGCGGCCCGGCGCGCCCAGCTCCGACTGCCCCCATCCCGGCAGCACCAGCGAGCGCAGGAACGCCCCGCGCGGCGTGATGCGCAGCAGGCTGTCGGGCACGGTCGCGACGGTGTCGCCGCGCACCTGGAACGGGCGCGGCACGGTATCGCGTTGCGCGGCGGCGGCGCACGGCGCCAGGCACGCGATCGCCAGCGCGAGGAGGATGCGGTTCATCCGCGGAGCATCAGGAAAGCCGACGGTTCGGCATTGGGTACGATGGATTCGGCTGCGTGCCGCGGGTTCGGTGCAAAGGCCGGTCCCGCGCGGCTGTGGAAACCTAGCGTCCGGGCGGACCCGCGCGCGAGGGGGCCTCGCGATCACTCCTCGCGGAGCCGGAGAGGGTTTCGGGACGTACCACTTCCGCACCAACGCACTTCCGCACTCACGCACTTTTCTACCGCACCGGCCTCGCCGCGCGGCAGACGGCGTCCAGCCCACGCGCGTAGTGGCTCTCCGGCTGGCTCAACGCCGTCCACGGCTGGTTCTGTGGGCGGTTGCTGCTCTGGCGGCGGCCTTCCAGGAAGGTGGAGCGGGAGATCAGGCGCGTGCGGCGGCCGGCGCAGTCGAAGTCCATCTCGTACTCCACGGCGTCCAGCGGGTCCTGCGCAACGCCTTCTACCGACGGCGTGATCGGCTGAAAGTACTGGATGCGGAAGCGGCCGCGTATCGCCCCGGCCGCGCGCGGGCCGCGGACGGTCGTGTCCACCGCGATGCGCAGGAACGGAGAAACGCTCACGGTGGTTAACCCGGCGGGCTGCGGCGGGTTGTCCATGCGCCGGTCCAGCTCATCGAACCAGCCGGGCCCGCGCCACGCCACCTGCACCGTCCGCTCGCCCGTCGCGCGCGAGACCTCCAGGCGCACGGAGCGGAGCCCCGCCTCCCACAGCCGCAGCGGCGGCTGCCCTTCGCCGTTCACCTCGTCCGGCGCGCCCAGCTCCGCCTGCAGCGAATCCGCCAGCGCCGCGAAGCGCTCCCCCACCCCCTCGCCGCGGACGGGATCGATCAGCGTGAGCCCCACCAGCCGCCCCGCGCGCACCTGCGCGTGGAGAAGTGCGCCGTCCTCGCGGACGAACTGGTGATCCCCGTGGTCCATCTGGGCCCGGTGCGTAAATCCCAACGCCTGCAGCGGCGCGCGGATGCTCTCCACCGGCACGTCCCACGCGATCCCGTGATACGCCATCTTCTGCGCCGATGCCGCCTCCACGCCCGCGCAGACGCAGAACGGCAGGATGAGCAGCCGGAGGGAGATTCTCGAGATTTGCATCGTGGATGATGGAAGCCGTGGCAGCCCGACGCCTGAACAAGGGATAAGATGCCTGAACAAGGGATAATAAGGCGCGTCTCACGCTACAAGTGAGTCGCTGCGTGCGGGGCGCCCCGTCTGCGACGGGGAGGCCCTCTCCCCCGACGGCCTTTTGCTCGTTCCTCGCAACGGCCGTCGACCCCTCCCCCAAACTGCGGGGGAGGGGTGGCGTGGGCCGCAGCTACAGTGCGCTTCGGAAGGAGTCGAAGCGGGATCGAATTCTCCCCTCTCCGTGAGGAACGAACGGGGAGGGGCCGGGGGAGGGGCACCGTCGCCCGGCGCCAGCTCAATGCCCGTCGTCGCGTTTCGATCTGTCTGGACCCGTCGTCGCGAGACGATCTTCGGAGCAGATGCGGCGTGGGATCGGAACGTGCGGACCCGGGCCGGGGGGCGCCGTGTACCAGCGCCACCTCAAAAACCGGATGACGAGCGAGATGCCTGCTTTCCTTCGATCGACGGCCACGCTGGCCCTGACTGCACTGGCGGGATGCGCCTCCGCATCCCCGGGGGATTCCCCCCCGCAGCCATCCGCGGTGGCGGAGGGGCGGCTGGTGCTGATGGGCACCACCGACCTGCACGGCTGGGCGCTCCCGTACGACTACTACACGGGGCAGCGCACCGACAACGGCCTGGCCGCGCTGGTGCCGCTCATCGACAGCGTGCGCGCGGCCAATCCCCAGCGCACGGTGCTGGTGGAATCCGGCGACCTGCTGCAGGGGAACGCGATGGACTTCGTCTACCGCGAGCTGCTGGCGCGCCAGGAGCATCCATTGGTGGCCGCGATGAACATGGTGGGCTACGACGCCGCCGCCATCGGCAACCACGAGTTCAACTACGGCATCGACCACCTGGAGCAGGCCGCCGCGGGGGCCAACTTCCCCTTCCTGAGCGCCAACATCTTCCTCGCCGGAACGTCGGACCGCGCGTTCCGGCCGTACGCCCTGATCGAGCGGACGGTGGGCGGGCGAAAGGTGCGCATCGGCATTGCCTCCGTCACGCCGCCGGGGGTGATGATCTGGGACCGCGACAACGTGCGGGGCCGCCTGGACTTTCACGAGATCGTAAGCAGCATGCGCCCCGTGGTCGCCGAGATGCGCCAGCGCGGCGCCGACATCGTGCTGGTCGCGGCGCATAGTGGGCTCGAAGGCTCCAGCTACGACACCGCGGCCACGGGCGTCCCCACGGAGAACGCGTCCGCCGCGATGGCGCGAGAGATCCCGGGGATCGACGTGATCTTCATGGGCCACACGCACCGCGAGCTGGCGGATACCACCATCAACGGCGTCCTCGTCCAGCAGGCGAAGAACTGGGGCACCTCGCTCGCCGTCGCCGAGCTGGACCTGCGGTGGGACGGCGGACGGTGGACGATTGCGTCCAGGCGCGGCCGCATCCTGCGGCCGCCGCCGGGGAGCACGTCGCCGCGGCTGGAGGCGGCGCTGGCGGACGCGCACGAGCGCACGCGGGCGTACGTGGCGCAGCGGATCGGCGAATCCACCGAGGAATGGACCTCCGCCCTGGCCCGCACGCGCGACACGCCCATCCTGGACCTGATCAACGACGTGCAGATGCGCGTGACTGGCGCGGAGCTTTCCGCCGCCTCCGCGTTCTCGCTGACGTCGCGCATCCCGCGAGGGCCGGTAACGGTGGCGGACGTGGCGGGGCTGTACGTCTACGACAACACGCTCCGGGCCATCCGCATCAGCGGCGCCCAGCTGCGCGCGTACCTGGAGAAGAGCGCGGAGTACTACCTTCCCTGCCCCGGGTCCGCCTGCGAGACGCTGACCAACCCGAACGTCCCCGGCTACAACTACGACGTGGTGAGCGGGGTGGATTACACGCTGGACCTGACGAAGCCCGTCGGCCAGCGTCTCACGCGCCTGGAGCGAAACGGGCGCGCGGTGGCGCCGGCGGACAGCTTTACCATCGCCATCAACAACTACCGGGCGGCCGGCAGCGGCGGCTATTCTATGCTGATCGGCGCGCCGGTGGTCTACGACCGCGGCGAGGGGATCCGCGACCTGCTGATCGCCGACATCCGCCGCCGCGGCACCCTGCGCCCCGCCGACGTCTTTCGCCAGAACTGGGAGATCGTCCCCGCCACACTGGTGGAGCGCGCCGCTGCGGAGCAGCGCCCTCCCACGGCTCCCGGCGGCGAGGCCCACGGCGGCAACACGGGCCAGCGGCCGCGGAATCCGTAGGGAGCAGAGGCGCTTCGGCAGGCTCCGAGGCAGGCCCCCTCCGGGCCGGCACCACCGGCCCACCTCCCCCGAAACTGCCGGGGGAGGTTGGTGCGATCCGACCGGCGACGCTGCGTCCGCGGCGCCCCCTCCGGGCGGGCACCACCCGCCCACCTCCCCCAAAAAACCTGGGGGAAGTTGATGCGCGCCGACGCTTCCGGAGCGCGATCGAATTCTACCCTCTCCGCGAGCAACGCGCGCGGAGGGACCGGGGGAGATGGACACGATTCCATGGATCGACGCGCCGCGAAGCCCTGGGCTCCGCG
>DASTVC010000468.1:0-8876 GCA_035759295.1 Longimicrobium sp.
CGCCGGGAGCGCCGCGCGCAGCGATTCCTGCGTCACCAGCACGGGCACGGCCGCGTCGGCCAGCACGAACGCCAGCCGCTCCGCGGGATAGGCGGGGTCCAGCGGGACGTACGCGCCGCCCGCCTTCAGCACGGCCAGGACGGAGACGGCCATCTCCATCCCCCGCTCCAGGCAGATCCCCACCCGCGTCTCCGGCCCGACGCCCAGTCCGGCGAGATGGTGCGCCAGCCGGTTCGCCCGCGCGTTCAGCTCCGCGTAGCTCAGCGTCTCGTCTTCGAAGACGAGCGCGGCCGCGTCCGGCGTGCGATCCACCTGCGCTTCGAACAGCTCGTGGATGCACCGGTCCGCCGGAACCTCGGCCGCCGTCCGGTTCCAATCGTCCAGCACCCGCGCGCGCTCCGCCTCGCCGAGCAGCTCCAGCCGCGAGAGCCGCACGTCCGCGTCCGAGGCAACCTGCTCCAGCACCCGCGCCAGGTGGCCTAGCATCCGCTCCGCCGTGCCGCGCTCGAACAGGTCCGTGGCGTAGTTCAGTCCGCCGTGCAGACCCTGGGGGGTCGCCACGAGCTCCAGGGAGAGATCGTACTTGGCGATCTCCATCGCCGCACCGACGCCGCCCACCTCCAGGCCCCCCAGCCCGCCTCCCGAGCCGCCGGCGTCCTGGAGCATGAACATCACCTGGAACAGCGGCGAGTGGCTCAGGCTGCGCTCCGGCTGCAGCTCGGCCACCAGCTTCTCGAACGGCACCTCCTGGTGCTCGTACGCGCCCAGCGTCGCCTCCCGCACCCGCCGCAGCGTCTCCCGGAAGGAGGGGTCACCCGAAAGGTCGGTCCGCAGCACCAGCGTGTTGACGAAGAATCCGATCAGCTCTTCCACCTCGCCGCGCGTGCGCCCGGCGATCGGGCTCCCCACCACCACGTCCGCGCTGCCGGCGTACCTGCCCAGCAGCACCTGGAAGGCGCCCAGCACCGTCATGTACAGCGTCGCGCCCTCGCTCCGCCCCAGCGCCTGAAGCCGCTCCAGCAGCTCCGGGGAGAGCTCCACCGAGACCGACGCGCCCCGGTACGTCTGCACCGCCGGGCGGGGATGGTCGGTGGGCAGCTCCAGCAGCTCCGGCGCGCCCGTCAGGCGCTCCTTCCAGTACGCCAGCTGCCGCTCCAGCACCTCGCCCGCCAGCTGCTCGCGCTGCCAGACCGCGTAGTCCGCGTACTGCACCGGCAGCGCGGGGAGCGGCGACTCCCTCCCCTCGCGGTACGCCGCGTACAGCGCGGAGAGCTCGCGCCGCAGCACCCCCATGCTCCACCCGTCGCTGACGATGTGGTGCATCGACAGCAGCAGCACGTGGTCTTCCTCGCCCAGCCGCAGCAGCGAAGCGCGGAAGAGCGGCCCCGCGGCGAGGTCGAACGGCCGTGCCGCCTCTTCGCCGGCGCGCTGCCCGACCGCCGCCTCGCGGTCCGCCTGGCCGAGTGCCGACAGGTCCTCCACCGGCAGGACGAACCCGCCGAAGGCCGCGACCACCTGCACCGGCGAGCCGTCCGCCTCGGCGAAGACCGTCCGCAGCGCCTCGTGGCGCCGCACGATCTCACCCAGCGCGCGCTCCAGCGCCGCCTGGTCCAGCGCGCCCGTGAGCCGCAGCGCCGCGGACATGTTGTAGACGGCGCCCCCCGGCTCCAGCCGGTCGATGAACCAGAGCCGCTCCTGCGCGAACGACAGCGGCAGCGCACCCGTGCGCTCCACGGGCACCACCGGCGGCAGCACCGGCACCCCCGCGCGGCGCGTCTCCTCCACGCGCACGGCCAGCTCCGCCACCGTGGGCCCCTCGAAGAGCGTCCGCAGCGGCAGCTCCACGCCGAACAGCTCGCGGACCCGCGACACCACCCGCGTGGCCAGCAGCGAGTGCCCGCCCAGCTCGAAGAAGCTTTGCTCCACCCCCACCCGCTCCACCCGCAGCACCTCGGCCCAGATCCCCGCCAGCACCTCCTCGGTCGGCGTCCGCGGCGCCACGTAGCCCTTTGCCGCCGACGCGACTTCCGGCGCCGGCAGCGCCTTGCGGTCCAGCTTTCCGTTCGGCGTCAGCGGCAGCCGTTCCAGCACCACGACCGCCGACGGGACCATGTACTCCGGCAGGCTTCTCCGTGCGTGTTCGCGGAGCGAGGCCGGAAGGGTGTCTCCCTGCTCCTGGAGGGCCGGCACCTCTCCGTCCGCGAAGAGCCGCCGGTAGAAGGGGCTGGCCCGGAACTCCTGCCTGTGGTGGTAGGAGACGAACTCGAACGGCACCTCTTCGCCGTCCCGCCCGCGCACCAGCACGCCCCGGGCTCCGTAGTCCGGGGCTACGCCATCCGGGATCTGCGCCCAGCACTCCAGGCGCAGCCGGTCACCCGCCGCGACCTCGATCCCCGGGTCGAAGAGCGGGAAGTAGACGGGGAACCAGGCGGTCTCCTCCTCCAGGATGTCCAGCTCCTCGCCCTGGGCCAGCTCCATGCGCAGCCAGAGCAGCAGCCCGTCCATCCTTCCCGCGCGTTCGACCACCAGCTCCTCGCGCCGCGTGTACTCGGCGTCGACCGGACCGGCGCCGAAATCCAGATCCTCGTACGTCCCCACGGTGGAGAGGAGGTGATCGGCCGGGAAGTTCCGGATGCAGAGCCGCAGGTCGAAGGGGTACCCCACCTCCTTGAAGATCCCCTCCACGTAGTGCGCGGCCGTCGGGGAGAACCCCAGCTCGTGGCGCAGCTCGTCCGGCAGCGTGACCGCGGCTACCCGGGTGCGTGCCCACCCCGGGATCATCACCGCGCCGGGCGCCAGCAGCGGCCACACCTGGTTGAGGATGGCGGCGGCACCCTCGCCGCCGGCGATGGCCTCCACGATCTCCGAGACGCACACGTCCGCCAGCTCGGGAAGCTCCACGTTCTGGGCAGCGCCGTGGATCACCGTGATGCGGTCCTCCAGCCCCAGCTCACGGACGCGCTCGCAGGCCGAGAGGTACGACCGCTCCAGCAGCTCGACCGCGTAGACGTGGCGTGCGCCCGCCTCGACCGCCAGCCGCGCCAGGATGGCATCCGCGCCGGTGCCGACGTCCAGCACCACCTTACCCGGCGCATGCCGCTGCAGCGCGCGCAGGTAGCGCCCGTTGCGCAGGGTGTCGTGCGTGAGCCCGTGATAGATCAGGTCGTCATAGACGAAGTACTCGCCGATGGAGGGCCACAGCTCTACATCCTGCCGCGGAGCCGGGACGACGTACGCTGCCAGACGCCGCTCTCCTGCTTCGTCTTCGCGCACCACGACGGCGCACTCCGCGACCCGGTCGTGCCGGCGCAGCACCGCCTCGATCTCCCCCGGCTCGATGCGGAAACCGCGGATCTTGACCTGCGCATCCACCCGCCCCAGGAACTCCAGCGTCCCATCCGTCCGCCAGCGCGCCCGGTCGCCGGTCCGGTACAGCCGCGCGCCGGGCTCCGCGCCGAAGGGATCGGGGACAAAGCGCTCCGCGGTCATCGCCGGGCGACCCAGGTAGCCGCGCGCCACCCCCGCGCCGCCGATCAGCAGCTCGCCCGGGACGCCCGCCGCCTGCGGGCTCCCGAACGCGTCGCAGACGTACAGGCGCACGTTCCCCAGGGGACGGCCGATCGGATGCCCCTCCACGATCCCGTCCTGCGGCACCGGGTGCGTGGAGGCCAGGATGGTCCCCTCGGTGGGGCCGTAGAGAACGTGTGATTCCGCGCCCGGGAGCGCTTCCCGCATCTCCGCCAGCAGGTCGGCCGGCACCCGGTCGCCGCCCACGAAGGCGCGCCGCAGCCGGGACAGCCGGGGCGTCTCGCGCTCCACGTGGACCAGCTGCCGCATCAGCGCGGGGACGGCGTGCACCAGCGTGGCGTCGGCGATCTCCTCCGCCAGCGCCGGCACGTCCAGCACCCGCTCGCGCTCCACCAGGCGCACCGCCGCGCCGGAGGTCAGCGGCAGCAGCGCCTCGAAGAGCCAGATGTCGAAGGCGTACGACGCCAGCGCCGGCATCACGTCGCCCTCGCCGACCCCGAACGCCTCGCGCGTGGCGGCCAGCAGGTTGGACAGGGAGCCGTGCTGCACCAGCACGCCCTTGGGGCGGCCGGTGCTCCCAGAGGTGTAGATGACGTACGCCAGGCTCGCGTCGGACGCGGGCACCTCCGGCATGTCGACGGATTCGTCCTCGATCTCATCGATCCGGACGACGGCGGCCCCGTGCTCCGGCAGCACTCCGGCCGTGTCCGCCGTGGCGACCACCACCGGGAGCGCCGCGTCGGCGACGATCCACCCCAGCCGCTCCGCCGGGTAGCCCGGATCCAGGGGGACGTAGGCGCCACCTGCCTTCCAGATCCCCAGCACCCCCACCAGCAGCTCGGGCGTGCGCTCCATGCACAGCCCCACCGGCGTCTCGGGCCCCACGCCCAGGTCGCGCAGGCGCCGGGCGAGGACCGCCGCGCGCCGGTCCAGCGCGCCGTAGGTCACGGCCTCGCCGCCGGCCAGGAGGGCGACGGCCTCGGGAGCGCGGCGCGCCCACTCGGCGAAGAGCGCGTGGGCCGGCGGGTCGGAGTATCCGCGCTCCGTCCGGTTCCATTCCTCCACCACCCGAGCGCGCTCCCCCGCCGCGAGCAGCTCCAGCCGCGAGAGCCGCACGTCCGCGTCCGCGGCGGCCTGCTCCAGCACCCGTGCAAGGTGGCCGAGCATCCGCTGGATCGTGCCGCGCTCGAAGAGGTCCGTGCTGTAGCTCAGTCCGCCACGCAGGCCCTCGTCGCTCGCCGTAAGGCCAAGGGAGAGATCGAACTTGGCGCTCGCGAGCTCCACACCGACTCCGCTCACCTCCACCCCTGGAAGCGCGTCTCCCCCGCCCCCGGCCCCGGCGGTCTCCAGGGTGAACATCACCTGGAACAGGGGCGAGTGGCTGGAAGACCGCTCCGGCTGCAGCTCGGCCACCAGCTTCTCGAAGGGCACCTCCTGGTGCGCGTACGCGCCCAGCGTCGCCTCCCGCACCCGCCGCAGGGTCTCGCGGAAGCTCGGATCTCCGCCCAGGTCGCTGCGCAGCACCAGCGTGTTCACGAAGAAGCCGATCAGCCCCGCGACCTCCTTTCGGGTCCGCCCCGCGATCGGGCTGCCCACGACGATGTCCTCGCTCCCGCTGTACTTCGACAGCACCACCTGGAAGGCAGCAAGGACCACCATGAACAGCGTGGCTTCCTCGCTGCGCCCCAGCGCCTGGAGCCGCTCCAGCAGCTCGGCGGGAAGCGCGATCCGCTCCAGCGCCCCCCGGAACGTCTGCACGGCCGGGCGAGAATGGTCGGTGGGCAGCTCCAGCAGTTCCGGCGCGCCCTCCAGGCGCCCCCGCCAGTACGAAAGCTGCCGCTCCAGGGCCTCGCCCTTGAGCTGCTCGCGCTGCCAGAGCGCATAGTCGGCGTACTGCACCGGCAGCTCCGGCAGCGGCGATTCGCGCCCCTCCCGGTACGCCGTGTACAGCGCCGACAGCTCGCCGAAGAGCACCCCGTTGCTCCACCCGTCGCTGACGATGTGGTGCATCGAGAGCAGCAGCACGTGCTCGTCGGCGCGCAGCCGCAGCAGCGACGCACGGAAGAGGGGGCCCGCGGTGAGATCGTACGGACGCGTCGCCTCCTCGCTGGCGCGGCGCCTCACCTCCGCCTCGCGATCCGCCTCGGGCAGCCCGGAGATATCGTCGAGGGGGAGCGTGTAACCGCCGAACGGCGCAATCACCTGCACCGGCGAGCCGTCCACCTCCCGGAAGGTGGTGCGCAGCGCCTCGTGCCGCCGGACGATCTCGCCCAGCGCCCGCTCCAGCGCCCGCAAGTCCAGCGCACCCCTCAGGCGCCACTCCCCCGGGATGTTGTAGACGGTGCTTCCCGGCTCCAGCCGGTCCAGGAACCACAGCCGCTCCTGCGCAAAGGAGAGCGGAGCGCCGTCGCGATGAGCGCGGGGGACGATGCCCGACGCGCGGACCTGCCCCTTGAGCATGGCCTCGAGGAGCGCGCGCTTGGCGGGAGAAAGCTCCGGGCGCGGAAGTTCGACGGTCTGTTCCGGGGCCATCTCAGGCTCTTGCAACGAGGTTGGATTCGGCCAGCTGCTCGGCCTCGAATTCGGACATGTCAGCGATCTCTTCGTAGATCCTGCGCTCGATCTCTCCCGCCAGGGCTTCCAGCGTGGGCATCGAGAACACGGTGCGAATCGAGATTTCCTGATTGAACGTGGCCTGGATGTCGCCGACCAGACGCATGATCAGCAGCGAGTGCCCGCCCAGGTCGAAGAAGTTGTCGTGCACGCCCACCCGCTCCAGCTTCAGCACCTCCGCCCAGATCCCCGCCAGCACCTCCTCCACCGGCGTCCGCGGCGCCACGTACCGGTCCGTGCCGCCCGCGTGCTCCGGGGCCGGCAGCGCCTTGCGGTCCAGCTTGCCGTTCGGCGTCAGCGGCAGCGCGTCCAGCGGGACGAAGGCGGACGGCACCATGTAGTCCGGCAGGCTCCGCCGCAGGTGCTCGCGCAGCGCGTCCGCGTCCACACTCCCGACGATGTACGCCACCAGCCGCTGCTCGCCGGGCTGGTCCTCGCGCACGATCACCCGCACCTCGAGGACACCGGCGTGGGCGGTCAGCGCCGCCTCGATCTCCCCCGGCTCGATGCGGAAGCCGCGGATCTTCACCTGCTCGTCCACCCGGCCGATGAACTCCAGCCGCCCGTCCGCCTTCCAGCGCAGCCGGTCTCCCGTGCGGTACATCCGCCCACCCGGGTCCTCGGCGAACGGATCCGGAAGGAAGCGCTCCGCCGTCAGCCCTGGCCGGTCCAGGTAGCCGCGCACCACCCCGTCACCGCCCACGTACGCCTCGCCCGGCACGCCTACCGGCACCGGATTCAGGGCGGGATCGAGGAGGTAGATCCGCTGGTTGCCGGTGGGGCGGCCCACGGAGACCGTGAGCGCGTCCTCGGCCACGTGCTCCACCCGCTCCCACGAGCACCAGGCGGTCGTCTCGGTGGGCCCGTACATGTGCAGCAGGCGCTCTGGGCCGCCCGCCTTCAGCAGCCGCCGCACGCTGTCGGCGTCCACCGCCTGCCCGCCGAAGAGCACCTCGCGCAGCGGCGCGAACACGTCCGGCTGCTCGCGCGAAAGCTGGTTCAGCAGCGCGGTCGTCTGGTAGAGCGTGGTGATCCGCTCCTCGCGCAGCATCTGGTAGAACGCTGGGGGAGAGAGGAGGACGTCCCGGGGAATTCCCACGAGCGTGGCGCCATTGAGGAACGCGCCCCACGCCTCGAACGTCAGCGCGTCGAAGCTCGCGTTGGACGCCTGGGCGATGCGGTCTCCGGGGCCGAACCGCACGTAGTCGGTCTCGACGACGAGCTGGACCACGTGCCGGTGGGCCACCATCACGCCCTTGGGCTTTCCCGTGCTGCCGCTGGTGTAGACGATGTACGCCAGGTTCTCCGCCGTCGCCCCGCTGCGGGGCGCTTCGATCGACTCCGACGCGAGCACGGCGGCGGCCTGGTCGAGGTGGACGACGGTCAGTCCGCCGGCCTCCACCGCCCCCGCCAGGTCGCCGCGGCTGAGGAGCACGCGAACGCTGCTGTCGGCGAGCATCAGCCGCAGCCGCTCGGGCGGATATCCCGGGTCCAGCGGCACGTAGCAGCCGCCCGCCTTCAGCACGGCCAGGATCGAGACGATCAGCTCCGCGCTCCGCTCCAGCAGCACCCCCACGCGCGCATCGGGGCCCACGCCCAGCCGCATCAGGTGGTGCGCCAGCCGGTTCGCCCGCGCGTCCAGCTCCGAGTAGCTGAGCGACTCCCCGCCCCACACCAGCGCCGCCGCGTCGGGACGCTCCCGCACCTGCGCCTCGAAGAGCTCGTGGATGCAGACGCCCCGCGGATACGCCCGGCTGGTGCGGTTCCACTCCTCCACCACCGTGCGGCGCTCCTCATCGGGGAGCACTTCGAGGCTCCCGATCGCCCGCCCCGGAGCGGCCTCCAGCGCCTCGACCAGCCCCTCCAGTGCCGTGTGCATCATCCGGCACACCTGCTCGGCGTCCGCGGGGAGCGCCACCTGCGCCGCCAGCGAGAACGCCTCCCCCAGGTCGTCCACGGAGAGCACCACGGGGTAGTTGGTCCGTTCCTGTGCGCCGATGTCCCGCACGCCCTCGTCCGCCTTCACCTCCTCCTGCGAACGCCCTCCCGCGCCGCTGTAGCGATAGTTCAGCAGCGAGGTGAACAGCGGCGCCGGTGCCGCGACCCCGCTGCAGCGCTGCGCCAGCGGCAGGGACGCGTGCTCGTGCCGCAGCAGGTCGGCCAGCAGCGCGTGCGTGCGCCGCACCGCCGCCTCCGCTCCCTCCTCGCCCACCCCGATTCGCACCGGCAGCGTGTTGATGAACGGGCCCATCACCCGGTCCGTGCCCTCCCCGCCCTGCATGCGGCCGAAGAGCAGCGTCCCGAAGACCACGTCCCGCCGGCCGCTCAGCCGCGCCAGCACCTGCGCCCACGCCAGGTGAACCAGGCTCGCCGCGCTCACCCCAAGCCCCCGCGCCCGGCGGCGCAGCCGCGCGCTCAGGTCGCCCGCTACGGGAAGCCGCGCCTCACCGACCCCAAATCCCTCGCCCCACACGTCCAGCAGCCCGTACGGCGCCGTGGGCTCGTCCACGTCGCCCAGCATCCCACTGAAGAACCGTTCGTGCTCTTCCCGGCTTACGCCGAGGCGCGCCTGCGCCACATAGTTGCGGAAGGGCAGCGGCGCCGGCAGCTCCGACTCGCGGCCCCGCAGGTGCGCCGAGATCTCCTCCCGCTGCACCTCCAGCGACTCGTGGTCGCTCATCAGGTGGTGCATGAGCATCAGCAGCAGCCACCGGCCGCGTGCGCGGTCCTCGGCG
>DASTVC010000469.1:0-30126 GCA_035759295.1 Longimicrobium sp.
GGGGGAGAGGGGCCGGGGGAGAGGGGGCCCCTGTCGGGCGCAGTTCGATGCTTGTCGTCGAGCCACGATCCTGGCGGCTACGTCCCCCCCTCTCCGTGAGGAACGAACGGGGAGGGGCCGGGGGAGGGGCACCCCGCGGACGCAGTTCGATGCCTTTTGTGCGGATCAACAGGTTCCAACATCCGGGTGCCCGCAAGGCACACAGTAGATTCAGCATCACGAAAGACCCACAGGGAAGGCGATACACCGATGCGCATTCGCAACACCGCACTGCTGGCGGCACTGCTGGTTTCCGCGCCCCTGGCGGCGCAGGACGCCTGGACCGTCCGCGCGCCGGCGCCGCAGGGCCTTGCCCGCGCCGACGCGCAGGCCACCACCCTGCGCCACCTGCAGAACCTCATCCGCATCAACACCGAAAACCCGCCCGGCAACGAGATCTGGACGGCCATGTACTTCGACTCGGTGCTCAGCGGAGTGCCCGGCGTGGAGACGCGCATCGTCCGCGTGCCCGAAGACAGCATGCGCGCCAACTTCGTCGCCCGGCTGCGCGCCACCCATCCGCGCCAGAAGCCGGTGCTGGTGATGGGCCACATGGACGTGGTGGGCGCCGACACCACCAAGTGGGAGACGAACGCGTTCGAGCCCACCATCCGCGACGGCTACCTGTACGGCCGCGGCGCCATCGACGACAA
Source organism: Longimicrobium sp. (assembly GCA_035759295.1). GTDB lineage: Bacteria > Gemmatimonadota > Gemmatimonadetes > Longimicrobiales > Longimicrobiaceae > Longimicrobium. The sequence goes on from DASTVC010000469.1 coordinate 693, forward strand.
GGGGATGATGGCGGCCACGCTGACCGCGTTCCTGCAGCTGGCCCAGCAGCGCAACCGGCTGGACCGCGACGTCATCCTCTTCGCCACCGCGGGCGAAGAGGGCGGGCCGTCGGTGGGGGTGGACTGGATGATCGAGCACCACCGCGACCTTATCGGCGACGCGGAGTTCGCGCTGAACGAGGGCGGCCGCATCCGCGTAGACAACGGGCAGGTGCGCACCGTCAACATCCAGACGACGGAGAAGGTCTACTACAACGTCATCGCCACGGCTACCGGCACCAGCGGCCACGGCTCCGTCCCGCTCCCCGACAACGCGCTCGCGGCGCTGGCCCGCGCCGTGAACCGCGTGCACGAGTGGCGCGCGCCCGTCACGCTCATCGAGACCACGCGCATCTACTTCCAGCGCCTGGCCGAGATCGAGGACGACGCGGAGATGAAGCGGGCCATGCAGGAGCTGTCCGCCCCCGGCGCCTCGCGCGAGCAGATCGACCGGGCGGCGGCGGTGCTCTCGCGCGACCCGCTGCACAACGCGGTGCTGCGCGCGGGCGCCTCGCTCACCCTGATCAACGGCGGCTTTCGCGCCAACGTGATCCCCAGCGAGGGGCACGCCACCTTCAACATGCGCATCGTGCCCGGCGAGGACGCCAACGCGCTCGTGCGGATGATGAACGAGATCGACGGCGAGCCGCAGGTGACCTTCGCGCTGGAGCAGCCGCCCGTGGAGGCGCCGCCGCCGTCGCCCGTATCCACCGAGCTGTTCCAGGCCATGGAGGCCGCCGCGCACCTGATGGCGCCCAGCGCGACCGTCCTCCCGTTCATGTCCACCGGCGCCACGGACGGCGCGGCGCTGCGGGCCATCGGCATCCCCACGTACGGCATCCTTCCCATGCCGCTGCCGCTGGACGACGAGCTGCGCATGCACGGCGACAACGAGCGCGTGCCGGTGCCGGCGCTGGGCTGGGCCACGGAGTACATCTACCGGGTGCTGCGCCAGGTCGCCACCTGAAACGGCAGGTCCCCAACGGAGCCGGCGGAGTCTTTCCTGTTGACTTTCGCCGGCTCCGTGTGAGTATTTCACCGCTTCACCCCCTCATATCGAACCCCGTTCGGCTCCGCGCGCATACGCGGAGCCCGCCACGCCGCCCCCCAGTCCCCCATGTCCATCCGCCCGTTCGTCGTCATCGCCCTGCTCGCGTCGCTCGGCGCGTGCGAAGAAGCCTTTGCGCCCGAGCAGTCCGGCACCAGCTCGTTCGTGTTCGACTACACCGACCTGGGTGAAGAGCCCGCCGACGCGTTCGTGGCGGAGGGGGAGTTTCCGGGGGGCGGCATCGAGCCGCAGGGCGGCAACTGGGCGTTCGCGGCCCGCAGGGGCCCGCAGGACCAGCGGATGGTGGTGACGGCCGCGCGTGCCCGGTCCGACGGCCGCTTCGACGCCATGACGCTGGAGCTGCCCGCCAACGCGCAACGCGGACAGACGCTGCAGTTCCGGGAGCAGTGCGACAACCAGTCCGACTGCGCGAAGATGTGGGCCAACTTCGGGGTCGCCGCGGGGAGCGCACGCACCGTCTGCTCGGTCGTGTCTGGCCAGGCGCGCGTGGCGGCGCTCACCGCCCGTCGCGTCGCGGGGAGCTTTTCCGGTACCGCGACCTGCACCGGCGCCTACAACGGCCAGACCCTCATCCAGCGCGGCGCGTTCGACGTGGCGGTGATCGAACCCACCACCGAGTGATGGAAGCGGAGACGCGAGACCGCCTCCCGCGCTGACCGTCGACAGGGATGACGGAAAAAGGCCCGCCGCAACCGCGGCGGGCCTTCGCGCGTCCCGCGGACGCGGGTCAGCGGGCGATCTTGAAGTTGAAGATGGGGGTGCCCAGCGCGCCCCACAGCCGCAGCCAGACGGGGAGCAGCATCTCGGCGCCGCGCGACGCGGTGATGTCGCCCAGGTCGATCACGTCGCGCCAGCCGAACCACTCGCCCAGCAGCCGCGCCACGGTGGCCCGGGCCTGGGCGTCGTTGCCGCAGACGAACATGGTGTGGTCCCCGCCCGCGACGGCGCCCGGGTTCACCATCACCGCCGCGGTGGTGGTGTTCAGCGTCTTTACCACCCGCAGGTCGGGGAACGCGCGCTGGATCTGCTCGCCCAGCGAGTCGGTGTTGCAGACGGAGAGCGTGGGCGGCATCCCCTTCGAAAAATCGAGCGGGTTGGAGATGTCGAGCATCACCTTGTCGCCCAGCGCCTCGGCGCCGGCGGCCTGCAGCGCCGGGAGCGCGCCGCCGCCCGAGGTCGCGTTCACCAGCACTTCCCCGAACCGCGCGGCGTCGGCAAAGGTGCCCAGCTGGACCCGCGGGTTGGCGCCGTGCCACTCGCTGAACGTCGTGGGGCCGGCCACGGTGCCGGTGGTGCGGTTCAGGGTGGCGGCGGGGTCGCGGGTGCCGATCATCACCGCGTGCCCCTTGCCGATGAGCGCGCTGGCGAGCGTCTGTCCGACGACGCCGGTGCCGAAGATGCCGATCTGCATGGTCCTGTCTTCCGGGTCCGGGTGAAGGGTGCACGGGAGAGATCTCCACGCGCGCCGGGACACGATACACGCCCGCATGCATCGGCATCAACCCGCACGGCGTACCGGAAGAATGCGCCGTAGCGGCGGGGGCCTCTGTGCGTCTGGCGGACCGGCTTCAGCGCATGCTGCCGGAGCCGGACGAGCGCGCGGAGCCGCTCACCAGTTGGAGCACAGGGGACCGCCGGAGGTGGCGAACACATTCTTCAGGATGCTGACCGACTGGTTGTTGCTGTCGGTAACCGTGAGATACAGCGTGCCGGTCCCGTAGAACTCGCCGTACCACTCCGAGTCGCCCGAGCCGCTGCCGTTGGATGCGCTCCATGTGTACGTATACGGAGCGGTGCCCCCAGTCAGGTTCACGCGCCACACACACTGTGTGTAGCTGCGCAGGGAGCTGGGCCCCAGGATCACGGCGGCGAACGTCTGCGCCTCGTCCCGGGGCGCACTTGTGGCCAGGCGGCGCCCCCCGAACGCGGACGCGGTGCCGACGATCAGGAGCAGGGACAGCAGGCGGATGATTCTCGGCATCGTACGACTCCTTTGAACGGTGGCAGATCTGACGCGATGTCGCGTCAGTGCCGTTGAGTCTACCAAAACCGCAGTAAATCCCGCAACTGCTAATCTGTATTATTTACCGATAAGGATTGTCGGTTCGGTCGATGGCTCTGCGGAAGCGAGGAAAATCCGTCGCAACCGTGGCGGGCGTTCTCGCATCCAAGGGTCTGCGCGCGGGAACCTGCGCGGAGGCTCCGTGGTTCCAGCGAGGTCGCGCGGCGGGCGGGTGCCGCGCGGAGCATCCCCCTCAACCGGAAGGGCGAAGACGATGAGAAACTGGATCGCGGCGCTGGCCGTGGCTGCGCTGGCCGCCGGGGTGGCGGCGCCGGCCACGGCGCAGGCCGAAATTCCGCTGGCGGTCGAGGTGCGGCTCGATGCCGGCATCCCCGTGGACGACAGCGGCGACCTGTTCGATTCCGGCGTGGGCTTCGGGGTGCGTGCGTCGCTGGACCTGGCGCCCACGTTCGCCATCTACGGCGGCTACTCGCAGTTCAACTTCGAGCTCGACGACGAGCTGGTAGGCGATGGCGAGGTCGAGGTGAGCGGATTCGAGCTGGGCGGGCGCGTGGGCGTGGGGAGCGGCCACGGCTCGGCCAGCCCGTACTTTCTGCTCGGCGCGCTGTTTCACGAGGACGACACCGGCATCTAGGCCGGCCTGGGTGCCGATTACGCCGTCAGCTGGCAGGTCTCCGTGACCCCCGAGGTGCGCTACCGCAAGGTGGACGAGCTCACCTACCTCACCCTGGGCATGGGCGCGCGCTTCCGCTTCTGATCTCGATCCGGAAAAAGAGCGTTGACTTCCTGAGGGAGCGCCGCGCAGGGCCCTGCGGAGCGCACTGCGGATGGCGCGCGACCGAAGGATCTCCTCTTTGCCGCCTGGAGGCCGGATTCACGACGAAAAATCCAGCCCCGCGGCCTGTCGGCGAGATCTTTCGGTCGGCGGTGGATGACTACGGCGTCAGCAGCACCTTGCCGAAGTTCTGGCGGTCCTGCAGCCGCGCGTGCGCATCCCTCGCGCGGTCGAACGGGAAGGTCTGATCGACCACGGGATCGAACGTCCCGTCATCCACCAGTGCCACGATCTCGCCGAGCATCTGGTTCAGCAGCTCCGCGCGGTGCCACAGGTGGCCCAGGTTCACGCCGTGCACGCCCCGGTTGCCGTTCATCAGCGCGATGGGGGAGAAGCGCGGCATGGACGCGAGCCCGCGCAGCGCCGCCACCACGCTGCGCGTGCGCCCCGGCGCAAAGCTGCTGACGCCAAAGACGTACATCCGTCCCAGCGGCCCCAGGCACCGGTAGCTCTTCTTGAACGACTCGCCGCCCACCGCGTCCAGCGCGATGTCGACGCCGGACTTGCCGTACAGGCGGCGCACCTCGGCCTCGAAGTCCTGCGTGCGGTAGTCGATGCAGTGCGCCACGCCCAGCTCGCGCAGCCGGGCGTGCTTGGACGCGCTGGCCGTGCCCACCACCTCCGCGCCGCGCCACCGGCAGATCTGCACCGCCGCCTGCCCCACGCCGCCCGCCACCGCGTGCACCAGCACCCGGTCCCCCGCGCGTACGCACCCCAGGTGCACCAGCATGATCCACGCGGTCAGGTAGTTCACCGGGATCGCCGCCGCTTTCTCGAAGGAGAGCGTCGGCACGATGGGGAACGCCTGGGCCGCCGGTACGGACACCGCGTCCGAGTACCCGCCGAAGCGCGTCAGCGCCGCCACGCGGTCGCCTTCGCGAAAGCCCTGCACCCCCGCGCCCACCGCATCCACCGTCCCCGCCACCTCGTAGCCCACGACGGTGGGCAGCGGCGGCGCGTCTGGATACAGCCCCATCCGCGCCAGCACGTCCGCGAAGTTCACCCCCGCCGCCGCCACGCGAATGCGCACCTCGCCCTCCCCGGGCGCCGGATCCGCCGCCTCGCGTACCTGCAGCACCGCCGGCCCGCCCCGCTTGGTGATCCAGACCTGTCGCATCGATTCCCCTGACTTTCTGTCGTTTCGCGGGTGGGTGGCGAGGAGCAAAGTGTGTTAGTGTACGAAGTGAACAACACTCGACGATCGCGTCCAAGCGTATCATGCCGCGGCTGGTTGACCCTCGCAACCAGAGATCAAAAGGCATGGGTGATGATTCGTTGCTTTGAGAAGCGACATCTCGCCCGCACAGCCTCGCAACTGGCTGTGCGGGTTTCTTTCTGTAATCGGCGCGAACGAGTCGACCCGTGGAACGACTCACCAAGACCGGGCCGGCACGTGCGCCTGCCAAAGAATCCCCCGCCAAACCTGAGATTTTGTCGGCTCGCGTGTTGGTGGCCGTCCATCTGCGCCGTTAAGATATACGAAGTGAACAGTGCTGCTCGCGGGATTTGCGGCAACTGATCGCTGCATGTGTGACGGAGCTGTTCTAGCAGCGGACAGAGAATCTAGGAGGCGCCGCAGGTGAGCGACGAACGAATCTCATCGCGGGCCGACATCCACCCCGCGGCTACGATCGGCGCGTTCGCACGGCGCTGGCCCCGGACGCGGAAGGCGGCCGCATACCCCATAAGCTGGGGGCGCATGCTCGCCCGCAGCCGTTCGATGCAGCTGATTGCCGCGGGCTTGCAGCTCGCGCTGTTCATCGGCGCCGCGTCACCGGACCTGTTCGGGGTGAAGGGCTGGCGCTGGATGGCGGGCCTGGTGGCCATCTACCTGCTATCGGAGTGGTTTCGAGGCCTGGCCCGCGCCGGCGTGCTCGACCACCACCGAAAGGTGTTCGAGAACCTCGGCGAACTCATCAGCTCGATGGCGGGGATGCATGCGGGCGACGCGGCACCGCAGATCGTGCGGAAGCCGGAGGATGCCATCGGATTGCTTCTCCGTCGCGCCTGTGAGATGGTGCAGGTGACCCTGCGTCCGCCACCGGGGTGCGAGATCACCGCGAGCCTGGTGCTGCCAGTCATCGAAGACCAGCGGCCAACCGGGTTCAGGGTAACCGCCCAGGACGACTTCCGACCAGGACGCGAGCACCCGATGATCCCCCTTGACGCGCCGGGCGCTCCGTTCACATTCTCTACCGGGCGGCCATCCTCCGTCCCGTGTACGTCAGAGGTGAAACACCCGCGCGTGCAGGGGCGTAGGTACAGATCCATCGGCACCTTTCCCATCATGGTGGGTGAGCCGGGCACCACGGGGCAGGTCATCGGCATCCTGGCCCTGGACGCAACGGAGCCGTACATCTTCGACTCGGGAGCCATGACGCACCTGAGTCCGTTCCTGAGCCCGGTCGCGCAACTGATCGGTCTCGCGCTGGTAACCAGAAGGCCGGGGAGTCGCAATGTCCGAGCGCAACGACGCAGCGCGTGATGAGCCCATGCTGTTCGGCATGCCGCTTTCCAGGTTTCCGAAGGCGCCGCCCCGGGAAGACCGCGAGCCGACGCTCTGGGAGTTCCTCAAGCTCGGCTGGTGGCCTGACCTGCCCCCGCTGTATTACACGCCGCCAGCGAAGCGGGGCGAAGCGCACGGCTGAAATCCTCCTGGCAAAACCACAAAGCCGTCCCGGACCCCTGTCCAGGACGGCTTTGTAGTCGACTGAAGCCTCACCCCGCCAGCTCCGGGATGCGGTCGCGGTAGCGGCGGCTGAGCATGAGCTCGCGGCCGTCGCGCAGCACGATCATCCAGTCCCCGTGGCTCCATGGGTGCAGCTCGCGAATGCTGGCCAGGTTCACGATGTGTGACCGGTGCACGCGGATGAACCGCGCGGGGTCCAGTCGCTCCTCCAGCCCCGCCAGCGTGCCGCGCACCAGGTAGCTCTCCGTCCCGGCGTGCAGCCGCACGTAGTTCTCCTCCGCCTCCAGCCAGTCCACCTCGTCCGTGCGCAGGAACACGGCGCACGTTCCCGTACGCACCAGCACGCGCTCCAGGTACGCGGGCGCGGGCCTCGCCTCCGCCAGCACGCGCCGGATGCGCGCGTCCAGCCCATCCTCGCCCGCGGACGGGCGGGCGCGGACGCGCTCCTTGGCGCGGGCCAGCGCGGTACGAAAGCGGTCCGCGTCGAAGGGCTTGAGCAGGTAGTCCACCGCGTGCACCTCGAACGCCCGCAGCGCGTGCTCGTCGTAGGCGGTCACGAAGACCACGTGCGGGAGCGCGGCGGGGTCGACCGCCTGCAGCACGCCGAAGCCGTCGGCGCCGGGCATCTGGATGTCGAGAAACACCAGGTCGGGCCGCAGCCGCTCGATCATCTCCACCGCCTCCGTGCCGCTGGCCGCCTCGCCGGCGACGGAGCTCTCTGGATCGGCGTCCAGCAGGCGGCGCAGCTTGGCGCGCGCGGGCGGCTCGTCGTCGGCGATCAGGACGCGGAAAGGCTCCACGCCTCCTCCTCGCGCGCGGGAACGGCGGACTCGCGAAAAGGCATCGTCATCCGCACCACCAGGCCACCGCCGGGCGCGTCCTCGAACTCCAGCGACTGCGCGTCGCCGTACAGCGCGCGCAGCCGGTCCGCCGTGTTGGTCAATCCCACTCCCTGCCCCACCGGCGCCACGCCGCGCAGCCCCGGCCCGTTGTCGCGCACCTCGATCATCAACCGATCCCCCATCCGCCGCGCCCGCACAAGGACGTGCGCGGGCTCCGGCGGGGGCGGCGCGCCGTGCTGCAGCGCGTTCTCCACGATCGGCTGCAGCAGCATCGCGGGGACGCGGGCGCCGCGGACGGCATCATCCACCTGCACGTCCACCCGCAGCCGCTCGCCGAATCGGGCGCGCATCAGTTCCAGGTAGCGTTCCAGCACCTCCAGCTCCTCCGCCAGTGCGATCTGCTGGTCGCGCGAGGCGCGCAGGCTGGCGCGCAGCAGCTCCGACAGGCTGGCCACCATGCGGTCCGCGCGCTCCACGTCCTCGTACATCACCGACGAGACGGCGTTGAGCGCGTTGAAAAGGAAGTGCGGCTGAAGCTGCGCGCTCAGGTTCTGCAGCTGCGCGCGCGCCAGGCCGGCCTCCAGGTGCGCCACCCGCAGCTCCCGCTCCCGGGCGGCGCGGTAGCGGTCCAGCAGGGTGACGAACGACAGCGCCACCACGTACAGAATGGCGCTCTTGGGCAGCTCCATCAGGTAGCGCAGCGGCATCTGCCCGTAGTCGTACCGGCCCAGGCCCAGCGCCGGGAACAGCAGCGAGCGAGCGCCCCAGTTCCACGTGGTGCCCGCCGCCGACAGCACCAGCAGGCCGCCGGCGTGCGCCAGCATGCGCGGGTGCAGGGCGGGCGGGTAGCGCCGCGCCAGCCAGATGCCGGCCGGCGCCAGGAGCACGGCGCCCCAGAACCCCGTCACTTCCTCCACGAGCGGCGCCAGCGGCGAGGTGGGAACGCCGCGCACCACGTCGTCCAGCCAGTAGTAGGCGAACGAGAGCAGCCCCAGCAGCGTGCCCACCGCGAACGCCGCCGGCCAGCTCCACGGAAAGTCCCGATCCCGCGCCTCCAGCTTCGGAGGCGCGGAAGCAGGCGATGAACGGACGACCGTCGTCACGCCGCGTCCACGGCCAGCGCCGGCTCCGCCGCGTCCGCGACAATGCGAGGCGGCGCGGGGACGGCGCACGGTGCGGCGGGCGGGTTCTTCATCCCGAACAGGAAGCGGGTGATGCGGTACGGGCGCACGAGCAGGTCGTAGATGGCGGCAGTGAGCGCGAAGGATACGGCGCTGGTGAACCAGAACTTGGCCCACACCCCGTCCGGCGCGCGAATCACGTAGAAGGCGATGACGACGATGACCGTCTGGTGCAGCAGGTAGAAGGGATAGATGCCTTCACCCGCGTAGTCCAGCAAGCGGTTGCGGAACGACAGGTGCCGCAGCCCGAATCCCAGGATGGCCAGCACCCAGAACCACGCGTTGAACCCCTGCAGAATCTGCAGCGCCGCGTTGCCCGGGTTGTACCCCCACGCCGGCTCCACGTCGTTCCAGCGCAGGTAGTTGATGGTGACGATGGACGCCACCGCCAGCAGCAGCGACGTGCGCCGGTTCGTCTCCATCCACCGCCACGCCCCCTCCGCCTCCGCGAGCAGGTACCCGAAGACGAAGAAGCCGAAGTAATAGACCAGGTGCCCCCAGTCGTCCACCACGTTCTGCGGCCCGCTCCAGCGCACGTACAGCGTCGCCAGGACAATGCCCAGCGGCAGGCCGAGAAGGTAGAGCATCGGCCCCGCCAGCCGCGCCTCGATGCGGGCGCGCACCCGCCGGCCGCGCTCGGAGCGCAGGTACAGGAACAGCGGCAGCGCGGCCACGGAGTACAGGAACAGGTAGGCGATGAACCACAGGTGGTGCCAGCTCGTGTTCCCTTCCGGATACGGCCGCCCCTGCAGCACGGACGGCCAGAAGTGCAGGTACGATGGATACGATGCGCCGTCCGTCAACCGCTCCATGTAGATCTGGGGCGGCACGATGACCAGGATGCCGAAGTGCAGCGGTACCAGCAGCCGCAGCGCGCGCTCGCGCAGGTAGCCGCGCGCCGGCCGGAAGCCGAGCGCGAACGCCGTCCCTACGCCGGAGATCAGAAAGAGAAGCGCCATGCGCCAGCGGGAGAGAAAGTAGCTGGCCTCCATCAGCAGCGGGCTGGTCTCGGGGTTCTTCAGGTGCCAGTCCCACTCCGCCACGTACGGCATGGCGGAGTGGAAGAAGAGCAGCAGCACGATGGCAATCACCCGCAGCCAGTCCAGGTCGTGCCGCTGCGGCCGCGCCGGTGCGTGTGCGTTCATGTGGATGAGTCCGGTGGATGAGGTTGCGTCGCGTGCGCGGGGACCGATCCCCGGCTACGGACGGAATCTCGCCTGGACGCGGCGGCGTACGGAGAGATGCGTGACAAGCGGGATTTCGCATCGCCCAGCGGGACCTCGCCGGGGCGAACGGGACGGAGCGGAAGCCGTGGGGTATACAACGCGGTGGCGATCTTGCGATTACGGAGATGCCCACGGGCCCTCGCAGGCGCCACGGGCTAAAGCCCGCGGCTAGAAATGCCATGAGCCCCGCCCTGGGCTCGCTGAGCTCGCCCGGCGGGCTTCACCTGCGGAACCGCACCGGGCCCGGGAGTCTCGATCGAAGTTTATCCCCTCTCCCGCGCAGTTTGCGGGAGAGGGCAGGCGAGGAACGAGCCGGGTGAGGGCCCCCGCGGCGAGGCCCGCCGACTCACGCACTCACGCACTCACGCACTCACGCACTCACGCACTTTCGCACTTTCGCACTCTCGCACTTTCGCACTAAAGACATGTCATCCAACCCCATCCGCGACCTCTTCTTCGGCCCCGACCGGCAGGCGCTGGTGACGGCGGTGGATCCGCGGCGCACCTTCGCCGACGTGGTGCTGCCGCCCGTTACCCGGCGCGCGCTGGACAACGCGCTGGTGCAGATCCGCAAGCACGACATCCTGTTCGGCGAGTGGGGGCTGGGCGAGCGGCACGAGAGCGGGCTGGGGCTGGCGTTCAATTTCGCCGGGCCGCCGGGGACGGGAAAAACCATCTGCGCCGAGGCCATTGCCCGCGCGCTGGGAAAGAAGCTGCTCGTCGTCCGCTACAACGAGCTGGAGAGCCAGTGGGCCGGCGCCACCGCCAAGAACGTGGCCGCCGTCTTCGCCAGCGCGCAGGAGCAGCAGGCCGTGCTCTTTTTCGACGAGGCAGATGCCATCGCGGGGCGGCGCTTTACCTCGGTGGACCAGGGCTACCAGCGCGAGGCCAACGCCGTGGTCAACGTCCTCCTCCGCGAGCTGGAGGAGTTTCCCGGCGTCGTCATCTTCGCCACCAACCTGGCCGCCAACTTCGACCCCGCGTTCGAGCGCCGCATCCGCACGCACATCCTGTTCGAGCAGCCGGGGCTGGAAGAGCGCGAGAAGATCTGGAAGGTGCAGATCCACGGCCGCAAGACGCCGCTGGGCGCCGACGTGGACTTTCGCGCGCTGGCCCAGCGCTACCCCGCCAGCGGCGGCGACATCAAGAACGCCGTGCTCAAGGCCGCGCAGATGGCCATCGCCGAAGAGGGGGCAGACGAGGAGAAGCGCATCGGGCAGCGCCACTTCGAAGCGGGGATCGAAGAGGTGATCGGGGCCAAGCGGGTGATGGACCAGTCGCTGTTCGGCGCCGCGGCGGGAATGCTGCCCGCCCTGGCGGATGGCGGGATGGAGGATGAGGTGGCCACCCTCACCTCGCGGCTGATGGAGGTGGAGGACACCGTGGCCGACGTCCCCGCCGCCATCCGCCGGCTGGAGGAAAGCCACGCCCGCGCCCGCGCCGATGCGGAGCGGGAGCGCGCCGCCCTGGCCACGCAGCAGAAGGAGGCGCTGGACGCGCTTCGCGACGGCGCCACGCAGGCCGCGGGGCGTGCTCAAGTGGCCGTGTGGATCTCCGTCGCGGCGGCGGTTCTCTCCGCCGCGGTGGCCGCGCTCACCCTGCTCTGATCACTTTCCGCGTGCTTTTCGGGCATTCCGAATGGGCCACAGGCGCGCAAGCCTGACCACGGCTGTCCGGTTCGGCACGGTCCGGCGGACGCTCTATTTTGCAACGACTTAGGCCCTGTCTCGCTCCGGATGAGGTACCACCTTGCTCCTGTCCACGTTGTATAAGTGTTGAAGTTTTGGATTCTCCCTCTTGCACGGTTCAAAAATGGGCTCTAATCTGTAGAGTGTAAGCCAACTCAACGTAAACGAAGTGCACAAGAGCCCCGGTTCCTCCCGCGCGGGAGGAGCCTGTGAGCGAGCGTGCAGGCGAGACGGCCATCGACCGGATTCGTGAGCATGTGCGGGCGCAGGTGGCCCGTACGTCGCTCCGAAAGGTGGCCAAGCGGGCAGGCGTAAAGGTCGGCGCGACCAAGAAGTTCATCGACGGCTCCGTGCCGTACGAGCGCAACCTTCGCCTGTGGAAACGCTACTTTGCGCGCGAGCTCCGGGAGGGGATGGCCGGCGGGCCAGACGACGCGGTGCCTGTGGCTGATGCCGCGGCCGTGCTCGACCTGCTGCTGTGGGCGCTCCCGGAAGAGGAGCGTCCCGATGCCCGGCGCGAGGCCGTGGACCTGTTCCGCGACCTGTATCTGCGCCGTGGCCGCACGCCGCCCGGCTGGATTCACGACATGCCCGACCACGTCGACGCCCCGTCGCCCCGCTTCAGCGTGGACGACGAGGATGACGACGAAGACGATTCGGACGACGACGAATAGTCGGGTGTGATCGGTCAGGATCCGGGAAGGGCTCCCGTGCCTCGGCGCGGCAGCCCTTCTCGCCATTGTGCCCGCGGTGACACGCGGAGCTGAACGGACGAGCCGCGGAGAATCGCTTCTCCGCGGCTCGTCTTTTTCCCCCGCGGCTGCGCGTGGGATGCGGCTCACTCCATGATGGCCCGCCAGACGGCGTCGAGGTCGGACAGGTCGTCGAACAGGTAGTCGGGGTTGTGCCCGGCCAGGTCGTCCGCGCTGTGGGTGCCCGTCGCGGTGGCGATGGTGCGCACGCCCAGGTGCGCGCCGCAGGAGATGTCGAACGGCGTGTCGCCGATGATGACAATCTCCTTGCCCTCGAAGCCCAGCCCCGTCTTTTCCTTGGCCCGCCGCGCGGCTACGGCGGGGAGCTCGGGCCGCTGCCAGTGGTCGGACCCGTACGCCCCCACGCGAAAGCGCTCGAAGCCCAGCCCCGCCGCGTCTACCTTGAGCCGCGCTCCCTCTTCCACGTTCCCCGTCAGCAGCCCCAGCACCGTGGGGTCGCCGGAGCTCTCCAGCCGGTCCAGCAGCGCGGGGACGCCGGGGAGCGGGCGGATCGTCGCCTTCGCGATCTCCGTCCGCAGGTTGCGAAGGTAGGCCTCCCACAGCGCGTCCAGCCCCGCCTCCACCTCCTCCACCGAGTAGCCCACCGGCGTCAGCAGCTCGCGGACGATCTGCGGGTCCGTGCGGCCGCCCATGTTGTATCCGCCAATGGAGCCCGTCTCGCCGTAGACCTCCAGCATGGCCTCGCGCACCGCCCGCGCCCCCGCGCCGCCGGCCGAGAGCAGCGTTCCATCGATGTCGAAAAGTACCAGCCGCTTCATCGTAATCCCGTTACAGGTTCGTCCAACCCCTTTGCACGCCCCGCGCCGCCAGTCCGCACACGGGGAAGCGCGCTCCACGCGACACCGACAAGCCACGCCCGCGGGAGCGGAATCCGCCGCTCCGCCGCAACAAAATCGGAAAGCCCCGCAAACCGCGCGGGGCTTCGACTGCGTCAGCACGTCGTGCGGCAGTGACGATTTCGCGGGCACGAGTCCGTCCGCGCAGGCGGACATCGAGTCGTCCCAGCCGTGAATTCATTCGCCCCGGCTCGTCATGGGCCGCGGCCCCGTGTATCCCCTCTCCCACGCAGTCTGTGGGAGAGGGCAGGCGAGGAACGAGCCGGGTGAGAGCCCGAGCCGGGTGAGAGCCCGAGCCGGGTGAGGGCCACGGGTGAGGGCCACGGGTGAGGGCCCCTACACCCAGTTCTTGCGCTTGAAGTACATGAACAGGATGGTCCCCACCACCAGCATGATGCCCAGCCCCCACGCGTATCCGTAGTGCCACGCCAGCTCGGGCATGTAGTGGAAGTTCATCCCGTAGATGCCCGCGATCCACGCCATGGCCATCAGGATGATGGACCACGCCGCCATCAGCCGCATGGTCTCGTTCAGGTTGTGGCTGGCGAGCGAGAGCTGGCCCTCCATGGCGCCGTTCAGCAGGTCGCGCAGGGTGTCGATCTCCTCGGCCACGCGGATGGCGTGGTCGTGCACGTCCTGAAAGTACGGCATCATGTCCGGCTGCAGGAACGGGATGTCGCGCCGCAGCAGCGATCCCACCAGCTCGCGCTCGGGCCCCACCATCCGGCGGAACAGCGACAGCTCGCGCCGCATGGTGAGGATGGTCTGCATCCCCTCGCGCGCGGGGGTGTCGGAATCGTTGGTCGCCGTCTCAAGCTCCGCCACGCGCTCGGAAAAGTGGTCCAGCACGGGAAAGTAGCCGTCCACCACCAGGTCCAGCAGCGCGTGCGCCAGCACCCCGGGCGAACGAAAGCGCTCCGGCGAGCCCCGCCACCGGGCCAGCACCGCGGTGATCTCCTCGATGCGGTGGTCGTGCACCGTGACCACGTAGTTCTCGCCGATGAACGCGTGCAGCTCGTTCAGCGCCATCCGCTCGCGCTCGGGATTGATGCGCGCCGCGTACATCACCAGAAAGAAGTAGCCCGGATAGCGGTCGATCTTGGGGCGCTGGCGGCCGCGGACGGTGTCTTCCACCGCCAGGGGGTGAAAGTTCAGCTGGTCGCGCAGAAACTCGCCCTCCGGCACCCCCGGCGCGGCGATGTCGATCCAGATGAGTGGCGGATCGCCCTCCTTCTTCCCCGACTTGCCGCGGTGGATGACCTCGATGGCCTCTTCCAGCGCATAGGCGTGCACGCCGCTCTCCGTCTCGGCGTACGCGGAGATGCGCGACCGGGGCTCGGCCCCGGACGCGTCTTCGCAGAGCGGATCTACGATCTCGTCGTCAGCGACCCGCTCGGCGACGCTCATAGCCCGGTACGGTGTTGGTGATGACGGCGGTGGCGACCTCGATCAGCCCGATCGCCACGTGGGGAATCCACACCCGCTCGTCGAAGCCGAACATCCACGGCGATACGGCCAGCAGCAGCCCGCCCAGCGCGTCCAGCAGCAGGTGCGCGGGCATCTGCAGCTTCTTTACCAGCCCCAGCTCGTAGTCGGTGAAGGCGCTGTACAGCAGCACGCCGGCGCCCACCGCCACCGGCACCCACTGCGCCGCGGCGCCGTCCGCGAACCCCAGCAGCCAGGGCGCGGCGATGAGCAGCGCGCCCAGCAGGTAGTCCAGCATGCCGTGAACGCGGGTGGGAAGTCGCATGGATCACCCTCTCGCAGGTGCGGTGCAGGTTGGATTTCAGGTGCTACAAACGGGTGTCGCCGCGCGGGTTTGCAAGCGCCGCGCCTTGCTGCCGCTGTCCAAGGTGCGTCGAGCGACGCGATCAGGCCAGCGTTCGGAAAGGATCAGTTGCTTCGATGGATGCCTGCCGCGCCGCCGGCGCCCCCCTCTCCCGACCTCTCCCCCACAAACGGCGTGGGGGAGAGGGGAATTCGATCGCTCACGGCCGGCGCTGACCTGTCATTTCGAGGGAGGCGCCACGCAGAGCCTGTCCGAACACCCCGGCCTGGCGCCGGCCGAGAAATCTACCGTCTGATGCTCGAAACCGGTCGAACCGCCGCCCAACTCGACGTACGTGCATCCCGTGGCCTACCGCCAGCCTTCGAGGATGCGCCCTGGCGGCGCGGTGAGGCCGGCATCGGGGTGCAGCCAGGCGGCGAGCGCCTCGATCCCCTCCACCACGCGCGGGCCCGAGCGGCTGAACCAGGCGCTGTCGCCCACGGCCGCGCGGCCGGCGTCGATGGCGGGCGCGGCGAGCTGGCGCAGGCGGGCGCGCGCCTCGTCGGCGTCCTGGCGCGCGCGGTCCATCGCGTAGCCGCAGGGGACCAACAGCAGGCGGTGGGGGTCCAGCCCTTCCGCCTGGCTCCACGGGATCTCCAGCGAGTGCGATCCGGCTGTGCCCACCAGGTTGTCGCCGCCGGCGATCTCCACCATCTCCGGCACCCAGTGGCCCGGCGCGAACGGCGGATCCAGCCACTCCAGCGCCAGCACCCGCGGTCGCGGCCGTCCATCCACCGCCGCGCGGACGCGGTCGACGCGCGCCGCCAGCCGCGCGACCGCCTCCTCGCCGCGCGCGGACTCGCCCGCGGCATCGGCCACCTGGCGCATCGACGCGAGGATCTGCTCCAGCGTGTGCGCATCCAGCGAGACGACGGTGGCCGGATGCGGAAGCTGGGCGATGGCGTCGTTCACCGCGCCGGTGGGGACGGCGCACACCTCGCAGACGGCCTGCGTGAGGATGATGTCAGGCCGGATCTGCCGCAGCGCGTCGACATCCACCTCGTACACGCTGCCATGCTCCAGCATGCAGCGCCGCACCTCCGCGTCGATCTCGCCGCTCGTCAACCCGGCGGGATCGAAGCGCGAGCGGCTGAGGCGCGGCAGGCGCAGCGCCTCCGGCGGATAGTCGCACTCGTGCGAGATGCCGACGAGATGATCCTGCAGGCCCAGCGCGTACACGATCTCCGTGGCGCTGGAAAGCATCGACGCAATGCGCATCCGCTCCGCGGTGGCGATGGTTCGGGGGAGACTTCGATGGGCGGATAATAGGCCGCGCGGCCGGCCGGGGCGAGAGCGGCCGTCCGCCTTGCCCCCGCACGGTCCACCGGCCTAGCTTACCCCGCCCGAGCGTCCACCCTCCAGCACGCCGTTTCCTGATGCAGATTATCCGCGAGCCGCGCGTAACCGTACTGGCACGCCAGCAGTTCGTCTACCCCGAGCACATCCGCTGGGAAAGCGACAGCGAAGTGGCCGGCGAGGTGGTCGCCGAGTTCGCGGGCCGCCTGTGCTACCTCTCGTTCGGCGAAGATGCGGGGCTGGAGGGCGGGCACAAGAGCATTCCCGGGCGCACCACGAACGAAGCCTATCTCGCCAACATCCTCACAACGAAGCACGGCTCGGTGCTAGAGCACGCAGTGTGGAGCCTGCTGCTGGAGGGCGTCAGCCGTACGCTTACACATGAGTTGGTGCGGCACCGCGCCGGCTTCGGCTTTTCGCAGCTTTCACAGCGCTACGTCGACGAATCAACCATCGGCTTCGTCCTGCCTCCCGAAATCGAGGAGGGGACCAGCGCATTCGAAGTGTGGACGGGTGCCTGCGAGACTTCCCTCACTTCGTACCAGTCACTCCTGGCGGAGATGATCGCCCAGGTTGGCGAGCACGGCAGCGCTACGATGCGAAAGAAACGCGCGCGGCAGGCGGCGCGCTCGGTCCTGCTGAATTGCGCGGAAACCAAGATCGTGGTGACCGGCAACGCCCGTGCGTGGCGCCACTTCTGCGAGATGCGCGGCAGCCCCACGGCGGACGTCGAGATCCGCCGGCTGGCGGTCGCGGTCCTCGGCGTGCTGCAGGACGAAGCACCCCACATCTTCAACGACATGCGGGCTGTTGACCATGAAGACGGAGTGGGTGTAATCGAGACGACTCACAGCAAGGTCTGAGCACGGCATCAGCCGGTTCCGCTACCGACCCGCTCGCGCAACTCTTCGACGGTGGTGAGTCGGAAGGTGCCAAGCCTGGATCTATGGAACACGCGCTGAATGGGTACCGTGAGACGCGCGGACTCGGAATTGAGGCCGGCGGCCATCATCTCGGCGGGAATCTCGTAACGCCACACGAGGTGTTCCGCGAGCTGGAGCACGCTCTCGGGGGCTGCGTAGTCGTGGATGGGGAAGTACAAGCCGTTTTTGACCTTGAGAAAGATCAACCCTTCCTTTGAGATGAACGCGTCGGGGTGGTACCGCAGCTCGATGGAGATCTGCTCGACTTCAGGATGTGCGTAGCTTCCGGTCCAGTAGCAGGTCAGCTGCTGCACCTGGCAATCGTCGACGATGATTCCGTCCGGACCCGACAACGCATCGAGAATGGGCTTGACGATGTTGTCCACGTCAGCTGAGCCGTCGGATTCGTACCGGACACGCTCGGAGATATGCCACTGGATCGCGATCTTCACGTCCCCGCTGAGCAGGTAGCGACAATTGGACACAACCGAGCGCAGCGCTTTCACCAGGCTAGCCTTGCGGCTTGTGGGCGCTTGGAACGACACGGGGGCGACAGGAACATCGAATGTGATTAGCCCGTGCTCGGGCGGGATGTCGAGCGGCAGCACCTTTCGGCCCTTCGTCTAGTTTGCGAGATGGAGGGGCGGCAAGGTACAGTTGCCCGGCAGTGCTAACAATGTGTCGCCCACAGCAGGTTCCGGCGCGCCGCATCCCACCCCCTGCCGTCACCTCCTCCCCCCCTTCCCCGCCGGAGACCCCATGCATCCCAACGCCGCGCTCATCCGCCGGTTCTACGACGCCTTTGCCGCGCTGGACGCGGAGGGGATGAAGGCGTGCTACCACCCGGACATCGTGTTCAGCGACCCGGCGTTCGGCGAGCTGCGGGGGGCACAGGCGGGGGCCATGTGGACCATGCTCACCGGCCGCGCCAGGGACCTGGAAGTCACCGCCAGCGACATCGAGGCCGACGACCAGCGGGGGCGCGCGCACTGGGACGCCCGCTACACATTCGGCCAGACGGGGCGCAAGGTGCTCAACCGCATCGACGCGGCGTTCGAGTTCCGCGACGGCCTCATCATCCGCCACACCGACACGTTCGACTTCTACGCGTGGGCCCGCCAGGCGCTGGGCCCCGCCGGCCTGCTGCTGGGCTGGACGCCCATCCTCCAGAACAAGGTGCGCGCCACCGCCCGGGCCGGCCTCGCGAAGCACATGCAGGAGAACGGCATTCCCGGTCCGCTCCCGACGGACTGAATCGGCATCGCACTAAATGCTTGTGCGACGATCCTCGCACCTTTACTCTGTTCTACAGAGTGCTCTGCTCCTCAGAACCGGGAGACGATCCGAATGGACGCGCAGACGCAGGCACGGGAGGACCTGGCCGCCATCCGCCGGCTGATGGAAGACGGGCAGCGCGTAGTGAACACCGCGGGGCCGCACTTCGTCGCGTGGGGGCTGCTGACCAGCGCCGCGCTGGCGGCAACGTACGTGCTCGCCGGGCGCGGGGAGACGGGGCGGATCACCCTCGCCTGGGGGGTCGCGGTGGGGCTGGGGTGGCTGGCGTCGCTGGCGCTGACCGTGGTGGAGGGTCGCCGGGAGCAGGTGCGCTCTGCGACGGGACGCATCCTGGGCGGGGTTTGGGCCGGCACGGGGGTGACGATGATGCTGCTGGGCTTCGCGGCGCCGGCGGGAGGCGGGGTGGATACGGCCGTGATCACCGGTGTGCTGGCGGCGGTGATGGGCGGCGGCTTCTTCGCCACGGGGCTGCTGGTGGGGAGACGCTGGATGCAGGCCGCCGCCGTTGCCTGGTGGGCCGGCGCGCTGGCGATGCTGCTGTGGCCCGGCCCCCATGGGCTGCTGGTGACGGCGGGCCTCGTCCTCATCCTGCAGACGCTGCCTGGGCTCTGGCTGATGCTGCGGTCGCGGCGGGCGGCGGTGGCGATTGCCTGAGCCATCGCTGGCCGGAGGGCTGGACGAACGGATCCACGCCCGGCTGCGGCTGGGGGTGATGGCGCTGCTGGCCGGCGTGGAAGAGGCGGAGTTCACCCACATCCGCGACCGGCTGGGGGCCACGGACGGCAACCTGGGCTCGCACCTGCGCAAGCTGGAAGACGCCGGCTTCGTCGCGGTCGACAAGCAGGTCGAGGGGCGAGGGCTGGTGACGCGCTACCGGCTGACGGCGGAGGGACGCGCCGCCTTTCGCGAATACGTCGACCAGCTGGCGGCGCTCCTGGGGCTGGAGGGGCCCTCCCCCGGCTCCGAACCACGGTAGTCCCACTCCACACCCGGAGGACGACCATGCGATCCACCATCCTCACCCTCTCGCTCCTGCTCGCCGCCGCGCCCGCCGCCGCGCAGCCGGCCGACCACTCCGGCGCCGCCGCCGCGGAGATGCAGCGGCTGTCGTTCCTGCACGGCACCTGGCGCGGCGAGGGGGTCACCACCATGGGCCCGGGACGCGAGGAGCGCGCGGCGGTGCGGGAGACGGCGCAGTCCAGGCTGGAGGGCTCGGTGCTGCTGGTCGAAGGGCTGGGCTGGAAGGGCACGCAGGGCGCGGCGGACTACCACGTCGTCCACCAGGCGCTCGGCGTGGTCTCGTACGACGCGCGGCGCGGGGGCTGGGCCATGCGCGCCTATCGCGGTGGAGGATGGGTGGATGCGGACGTCACCGTGGGCGACCGCGAGCTGGTGTGGTCATTCGAACAGCCCGGCGCCGGCCGCATTCGCTACACCATCCGCCTGGACGAGCAGGGGCGCTGGCACGAGGTGGGCGACATGTCGCCGGACGGCCAGCAGTGGCACCGTTTCTTCGAGATGCGGCTGACGCGGGAGCCGTAGCGGGCGGCATGGGCCCAGGCTGAAGGCCGGCGCCCCGCTCGTCCGAGTGGAACCCTGTCGCCAGCGAGTCGCCACCGATCGATTTACGCCATAAAATGCTTGCGTATTGCGCCACGATCCGCGTACCATGCACGGTATCGTCTGCGGCCGCGGGCGAGCGATCACGTCGCAGGGAGGACAATCATGCGCAAGCTCATGCTGGAATCACTGCAGGTGGAATCGTTCGAAACCACGGTCGAGGCGGCCCGCTGCCGGGGCACCGTGGATGGCCACGCAGCCGCCTATCCCGACAGCCGGACCTGCCCTCCCAGCGCGGTTTCGGTGTGCGCGCCGTGCGAGTCGCAGGAGCCTATCCGGTGCGGCACGTCGTGCGACTACGGCTGCACCACGCCTTGCACCTTCTGGTGCAGCAACGGCTGTTCGAACGGCACCGGCTGCGAGGCGAGCTGCTGGCTTCCCGCTGATTCCCTGGTCTGCCAGCCGGACTGACCCTGTCCTTCTACGAGTAACGGAAGGGGGATGCCGCACCCCGCGGCATCCCCTTTCCGCATCCCACGCGCCCCATGAAAAACTTGCATAATCCGACATAATAAGGTTAATATCATCCGGAAGTTGTCTGCAGCCTCAGGCGAGCACTCACGCACCGCACGGGAACGGAATCATGCGCAAGCTGAAGCTGGAGTCGCTGCAGGTAGAATCCTTCGAAACCACCGCCCCCGCGCCGGCGATGCGCGGAACGGTGCAGGGGCACGCCCCCAACACCGTCGGCTGCCCGGGCACGGGCGTGTCGGACTGCGCCATCTGCCAGCCCTTCACCATCGACAAGGGGTGCCTGCTGACCATCGACCCGCGCGACTGCGGGGAGACCAACCCCCAGTTCGACTGCACCTACGGCTGCACCTACGCCTGCTCGGATCCGCGGCAGAGCTGCGGCGACGTTTGCTGGGCCGATCCGGACCACACGGCCAACTGTCCCATCGGGTAACTGCCCGGGCTGCGACGGGCATCAGGCTCCCCCGCGGCCGCGGGGGAGCACCACACCGGCACCGGGAGTGGAACCATGCGCAAACTCACGCTGGAATCGCTGCAGGTGGAATCGTTCGCGACCACCGCCACCGGGCGGACGGTCCGCGGCACCGTGGAAGGCCACGTCGCACCCGCCCCCGATACCAAGCACTGCGCCGACACCGGCCCCTCGTACTGCAACGTCTGCTACGAGTCGTATCCCGCGCTCTGCGAACCGGCCACCTACGACGCGGCTGTCTGCACCGACACGAACTACTTCGATTGCACTCTCGGCTGCACGCAGCAGAATACCTGCGGCCACCACAAGTGCTGGGCGGGCGAAGACACCAAGCGCTGCAACCCGGGCTGATCGTCCGACCCGGTATGAACGCGACGAGGGGATGCCGACTGTGGCATCCCCTCGTCGCACCCCTGCGCAACGCGCCCGCGCTGCGCGCGAACCCGGTCCCCTGGAGAATGGTACCCTCATGCGCAAGCTGAAGCTGGAATCGGTCAAGGTCGAGTCGTTCCACACCACGTCGATCGCGCCGCGGGAGCGCGGCACCGTGAACGCCCACGGAAAGCCCGGTCCCATCCAGACCTACAACGTGGACCTCTGCGGGGATACGCAGTACTTCGACTGCACGCTCGGCTGCTCGCAGAACACTCAGTGCGCAGGCGCGTGCGGCGTGACCGTGTACCGTTGCCTGCTGCTGACGGAAGCGGACTGCGTGTAACCCAGCCGTTTTACTGCCGGCGAGCGCCGGCGAGGCGTGCAAAGAGGGGGTGCCCGGTGAGGCATCCCCTCTTTCGTTCATGTGTCCCAGCCTCGGCGGCCAGCCGCACGATCCGCGGCTCTCCAGGAGCCTGCCGCCACACCGGCCTCCGACCTGGCTATGCGGTCCGTCGCGGACTTCGCGTCCTGCGTGTGGGAAATGGATATCGGCAGAGGAGAAATCGTCTCCACATCTGCCGATTGCGTCTTACAGCCCGCGCCGGCCTCATCGGCCACATATCCCGGAACCGTGAACGCAGGTGAGAAGCCAAGCTATCAGACTTGCATAATCAGACAAAATACGTTAACGATCTGGGCATTGTCTGCGAGGGCCGACAAGCACCCACACCCGGCACCGGAGCCCCATCATGCGCAAGCTGAAGCTGGAGTCGCTGCAGGTAGAATCCTTCGAAACCACCTCGGCCGCGCGGGCGATGCGCGGGACCGTGCAGGGGCACGCCCCCAACACCGTCGGCTGCCCGGGCACGGGGGTGTCGGACTGCGCCATCTGCCAGCCGATGACCATCGACCTGAACTGCCAGCCGGAGACCTACGACCTGCGCGGCTGCGGCGCGACCAACCCCATGTGGGACTGTACCTACGGCTGCACGCGCAACACGTGTGATCCGTACATCAACAGCTGCGGCGAGGTGTGCTGGATCGAGGTGACCAACGCCGGCTGCGAAGTCGACGCCTGACCTCGGCGGTTCGAGCGGGGATGCCCTTCGGTGGGCATCCCCGCTCCCTTTTCGGCCTGGCCAGAGAGGGCCACACCTTCGGCTGCGTGAGGGAGCAAACCCGCCCGCACCAGCCGCCCCCGGGGATGCCCATCCGCGACATCCCCTCCACCGCCCCACGACGGAGGTTTCCCATGCGTAAGCTGAAGCTGGAATCGCTGCAGGTGGAGTCGTTCGAAACCGTCGCCGCCCAGCCGGCCGGGCGCGGCACCGTCCACGGCCACCGCCCCAACACCGACGGGTGTGCGATCACCATCCAGCCGGGCACCGGCGTTTCGGACTGCATCATCTGCCAGCCGGTCTCGTGGAACGGCTGCGAGAGCATCCAGATCTGCAAGGACACCGAGTACCTGGACTGTACGTACGGCTGCACCCGCAACACGTGCGATGCCCGCATCAACAGCTGCGGCGACGTGTGCTGGATCGAGAATACCGCCGACGGCTGCACCATCGTTGGCTGACCGGCGAGAAGCGGGGATGCCCACGGTGGGCATCCCCGCTCCGTTCACCCTCAACCAGGAGTACGAGAATGCGAGAGCTGAAGCTGGAATCGCTGCACGTGGTTTCGTTCGAGACCACCTGCGCCCCGCGGGCCGCCGGCGGCACCGTCCAGGCCCACGTGGCGGGCCCGACCACCTCGCTGTGCCCGTCGTACAAGCCGTGCCTGCCGACGTTCTACGAGGAGACGTGTCCGTAAGGTTCCGGGCACGTGATGGCAGTGGTATCCAGACGAATTTCTTCGAAGCAGCACCCATCGCATCACGAACGCAGCGCCTCCCGCACTTGCACAATTCACGACATTATAACAGCTTGCATCCATCACCCCATCAGCCCTTCCCCCATCCACTCCCGGAGTAAACAGATGCGTAAGCTGAAGCTGGAGTCGCTGCAGGTCGAATCGTTCGAGACGGCGGCGGCCCCGCGGTCCCGCGGAACCATCAACGCCCACGGCGGCCCCCAGCCCTCGCCGGTGATCGAGACGTACGACGTGGAGCTCTGCGGCGAGACGCGGTACTTCGACTGCAGCCTGGGCTGCCCCAGCATCGCCCCCTGCGGGCTCACCGAGTTCGACTGCGTGTGATGTGATCGTCCAGGTCCAGGCGGCGCCCTGGAGCTACATCTCCACGAAGATGAGGTCGTGCCGCCTGTGATCGCCCGGCGATGAATACAAACGAGGGGATGCCCGGCCGCGGCATCCCCTCGTTTGTGTTGCGTCACTTACGCCGCCGCCGGCTGCACCACTGCGACCGCACCGGCTTGCCGACGATCAGTCACCCCAGGTAACGGGCGGATCGACGTTTCGCGGTGTGCGTCACACGTCATCGTCATCGTCGCCGTTCGCGTCGACACGCTCCTGCAGCTGCTCCAGCCGGCCCAACTCGTACAGTTCGCGCAGGAACTGCACCTCCGATTTGTGAAGCGGCAGCTTGACCTTGGGAAACAGTAAAGACGACAGTAGCCTGAAGAGCTGATCAAGGATCAGGATGAACTCGTCGAACCATTTCGGCAGGTTCGGAAAGATGAGTTGCAGAAGCTTCCGGATAATTTTCTTGATTTCGTTAAAAATCTCATCCAGCCCGAGAAGCTTCTCGGGTGAAAGCGGCCCCAAGGCGGCCTGAGTAGCGCCGCGGAGCAGGATGTCGCCGCCCTGCATCCTGAGCACCTGGTTTACCTCTCTGGCGGATTGGCCGGACATTCGCGGAACCCCCTCGCGCATGAAAGCTCCGAGCTCGTGCACCTGGTGCCGCAGCGCCTCGCTGACGGTATCCGCGATCTCACCGAGCTCATGTTCGCCCAGGGCGCGGCGTACGCCGTCGGTGTACGTCGCGATGAACCGTTCCAGCAGACCGAGGAAGGGGTCCAGCAGGTTCTCCGGGTTGACTCTGGTGCGCGGGAACTGCTCGCCACCACTGTTCGGGATGTCGTCGGACATGATCGGATCTCCGCATGAATGGGTGTGGCTGCCAATGATGTCGATCACCCGCCGCAGCAGGCCGGGCAAGTGACCGAGGGTGCAACGAACACACCGAAGGTGCCTATTGATGGATCGTGCAGTCATAAATACCCCCAAATCAATATGCAGTAGATACTTGCGGCCATTCACGGCAGGGGGATGCCGTATTCCATCATCCCGGGGAGCTGGGTCAACCGGGTCTCACCAGAGACACGAATGCGGCACCTGTGGGAATGCCGCTGGCGGAGAATGTTGTGGAACTGTCCCGTGATGCACGCGCGGCCGCCTGGAATGGGGCCACCGGAAGGGCAGGCGATGTGGTCCGGGTGCAGGTTGTGCGCCGTGACAAGCCTCGGGACGGCGGAAAATCCCCACCATGCAACATGAAACCGAGCAGCCGCGGGATGTCTCTCCCGCGGCTGCCGTTCGTTGTTTATCTGCCGCCTGCCAGCCGCCTCAGGGGACATCTGCCCGACCGCGGCATCCCCTCTTTCTCGTCTGCTAACGACGTACCGGCAGATCGATGTAGCTGCCGCCCATCCAGCGGATGACCAGCGGCTCACGTGCATCCTCGATCGATTCGTCGCTCACGTCGCCGCCGGTGCCGTAGTTGATCTGCTGACGCGCGCTCTTCGGTACGGCGAGAACCATCACGATCCTGCTGCCGGGGCTCACCTGGCGGCCGAGCATGCGCACCCGGCTCACGAAGTCCAGACGCTCGCGTTCACCCGGCGTCAGCAGCCGGCGTTCGTAGATGCTCCCGGCATGGCTCGCCCGCGTCATGAAAGGGGGAAGCTGGACGTACTGGCCGTCCGCCAGCCACTCGTAGAGCGTGATGGTGAAATCGAAGTCCCGTCGGTTCGCGATCAGCTCGAGGTGACCCGTGAGTAGGCCGCTAACCTCGGTGGCCGCCGCGAGCGGCTCGCTCACCAGCGCGACGGCGTTCGCGGTGTCGATCTCCGCAGCCAGCAGCCCGCCGACGAAGGGGGCGTCCACGTCGGACCGGTCGGCGAGGTTCACCGTCTGCGTGAGCGTCGCGTCGGGATCCGGCGGAGCGGAGGCCAGCGTGTGCCTGCCGTCCGCTCCCGGACGGAGGTAGAGGCGCAGGCGGTCATTGGCCACGGCGGCCAGGCTGGGCGCGTGCCTCCAGGTGTTCGCGCCCATGAGCTGGTAGTTGACGCGATCCTGCAGCAGCGCCGGCCGCGGACTGCCGCGCAGCACGTGGTCGAACCACTGGTAGCGCAGGCTGGCGACGATGTCGATCCCCGCGACCGGGTCGATGGTGTAGCCGGCGATCCAGGTCGCCGTATCCCCCAGCACGGTGACCACGCCGCGCTGGGCCTGCAGGTGGTCGTACGGCCCGATCACCAGGTAGTGCCGGGCGCCGGGATTGTGCTGTAAGTGCTCGTCCGCGTACCAGGCGGCGCCGCCGGGCCCGCCAAAGAAGTAGCCGGCGGTCTGCAGCACCGGGATGTCGATGCGGCGAACTCGTCCCCATGCGGCACCATGTCGCGCCAGTACGCGTCGACGGACGGATGCGCGATCCACGCCGCGAACCCCGGATTGGGGGTGCCGTCGATCTGCTCCATCTCCCGGTACGGCCGGCCGCTGGTGTACCACGTCTGGTTCAGCCGCTGCCAGCGTGCGTTGTCGTTGTACGTCGCGTTGTCCAGCCAGCGGTCGTTGGTGGTGTAGAAGGGCCAGGGATAGACGAAGTTCACGAAGATGTTGCCTTCCATCGGCACGTCGATGCCGGGCGCCACCGGGGCCCCTACCATGATGGTCTTCAGCGCGTTCGGCCGGTGCTTGGCGGCGGCCCAGGCGGTAGAGCCCGAATAGCTGCCACCGTACATCCCCACGCGCCCGTCGCTCCAGGGCTGGCGCGCGATCCAGTCGATCAGCGCGGCCGCGTCGGCGCCGTCGTGCACGTAGGGCACCGGGGCGTCGGTGCTGCACGCCTTGCCGCGCGTGTAGCCGGTGACGCCCGCGTAGCCGTGCGCCGCCGACAGCAGCGCGTCGCGCACGGCTGCCACGGAGTCGGCGTAGATGGTGAACTGCAGCAGCGCGGGCAGCGGCTCCCGCGCCGCCCGCGGGCGGACGACGTAGGCGCACACCGTGGCGCCGTCGGGGGTCCGTACCGGAACGTGCTTGTCGATGAGGTAGCGGCGTGCGTCCTCCTCTGCCACCAGCGCCTGCGGAAGCCCGGCGAACGCGCGGTACGACTCCACCCCGGCGTACACCCGCAGCAGCACCAGCGCATCGTCCAGCGACACCGTGGTGCGGCCGCTCTGGTCCGGCGTGGCCCAGCGCAGGTCGCCGGCGACGGTGCGCGGGCTCAGGAGGATGGCGCGCGCGGCAAACGCGGCGGTCGCATTATCCAGCCGCGCGAATCGGTCTCGGAACGCCTGCGCGAACCGGTCCGCCAGCGCTCCCTGGCCGGCGCCGCGGCGCATGGCGTCGGCGAGAATTTCGTACTGTACGTAGCGCGCGCGGTCGGACGGCGTGCTGTCCTGCCGCAGCGCGCGGAGCTGGGCCAGGCTGGCCGACGCGTCGGCGAACCTGCCGAGGAGAATCTGCAGCCGGAACAGGTTGTCCAGGTAGCGGCCGCGGTCGGGGTCGCGGTAGCTCGCCAGCACCTCGCCCGCCAGCCGGTGCGTGGACGTGGCGAGCGCGGCGGAGTCGGCCAGGTCCGCGCTGGAGAGCGCGAACTGCTGCGCGGAGACACGGCTCACCGTCAGCAGCAGCAGCGCTCCAGCGGTCGCGACGATCTTCGCGCCGCGCCGGTCGCGCCGGTACGGCGGGATGGGGTTGGCCATAGTCATCGCTGACTCATCGGGTCGTCGCGGTTGCATGTGAGACCCACCCGGTAGATAGGGGAGCGGAAGCCGGACCGGGAGAAACATGCGGAAGGAACAGCACGTGCTGAATTATCAGCACGTGATCGTCAGGTGTCAAGCATCGCGCTGTAGACGGTCAGGCACACCCGCTGGCCCCGCGGATCGAGCCCCGTCCAGCTACAGCCCCGGGTTGAAACTCCCGCCACCAGCCCGGGTATCGCAGAAAGGGCGATCCGGGTCCATCCGCTCCGCCGCGCCTCCGCACCTGCCTGTCCCACCGCCAGCCAGTCAGGTCCGCCCACTATCCGCCATCTCCCCAACGTGAGCCGGTGAGACGTTCACATACCTTTTCGTAAATCCACCCACCTGGAGCCGCACATGGCAAAGCTGAAGCTGAACCTTGAAGCAGTCGCCGTAGAAACGTTCGAAACGACCGCGCCCGATCCGCGGGAGCAGGGCACCGTCGAGGGTCTGCAGAACACGGCCCCGTACTGCAACCCCAGCGCCGAGATCTACTGTCCGACGGCGACCTGCCACGACGGGTGCACGGCCGACTGCCCCGGCTATCCCCCCGTGACCTGGAACCAGACGTGCCCTCCCACCTGTCACAGGGGCGAGGGATGCGAGTCCGGACAGCCCACATGCCCAGCGTGAGCTGACGGTGTAGCGCCGCCGCGCGGCAGCTGAACCTTTTCCCCTCTCACCGGCTTTCAGCTGCCGCCGGTACGGCTCACGTTCGTAGATGACGATTGGCAGCCGCGGGATCTTCCGCGGCCGCAGATCTGCCCAGGTCGATCGAGCCATGCAAATCTCGCAGGTTGGCCACAGGTTTTCGGTCAGCTGCCCAGGCGCGCCGATGTTCCGCTCTTCCTGCGCCACTGAACTCTCCTTTTGCCCGTGACAAGACCAGGCACATGGACGCCCTGATATTTTCCATCGCTTTTGCGTTTGCGGCCGCGCTCGTCTTCCTGGCAGCCGCCGCGGCAGACCGAAAGGTCGCTGTGCCGTTCGCACTTCTCGGCGCCCTCTACCTCGGACTGGATGATCTCGTCACCGGCCTGGCGTCTGAATTCTCCATCTTCAGCCTGCCGGGAGCCGATTGGAACTGGACTGGCAAGATCTTCAGCCTGTTGCTGTCTGCGCTCGTCATTGTCGCGCTGCGGCTTTCGCCTGAGGCCGTCGGGCTAACGCTGAAGCAGAATGACAAGAGGATCGGTATCGCGGCGCTGGTGCTCTTTGCGGTGTGGGGCACCTGCCTTGGCCTGCTCTTCAAGCCGGGCCAGGCCGACCTGGAGACGCTCGCGTTCCAGGCGACCATGCCCGGCCTCGCCGAGGAGCTGGTCTACCGTGGCATCTGCCCGGCGATCCTCCTGGGCCTCATCCGCAGACGGGCGCCCGGGACGGGAACGCCCTGGGCCGTAATTCTTGCCACCTCGATCGTATTCGGGATCTGGCACGGGCTGGGCTACTCGGGAGGAGATTTCACCTGGGACACCATGCCCGCGCTGTTCCCGCTGGTGGGGAGCATTGCCGGCGGCTGGCTGCGATTCAGAACGGGCAGCCTGCTGGTGCCCGTGCTCGGCCACGGCATCGCGAACGTCGCCTTCCACGTTGCCGGCGGGCTGGTCGCCTGACGATCCGCCGGAGCGCTCCTGGCGAAATTGCCGTCGCCGAAATGAGAAGCAGCCGCGGAAATCCTCTCCCGTGGCTGCCCGTTTTCGTCACGCCATCCGCCTGACCACCTCCACCGCACCGCGCTTGTAGACGGCCAGGCACACCAGCTGGCCCTGCGGATCGAGCACCATCCGGTTGCGATCTCCCTTGCGGATGATGTCCGTGCCGCGGCTGGGCAGCGGCGCCTATCTTCCACGTTTGCTCACGCTTGCGAGAGTCAGGAATCGCACTTTTTGTGAGAGCACATACTTGCCGAGCCCATCGCCGTAGCAGGTTGCATCAGTTTCGTTGACACCACGAAACGTCGGTTTATATTCCTGCTGTCCCTCAGTAATTTTCACGAAAAGAGGCTGTCAATGGCGAGAA
>DASTVC010000470.1:0-8530 GCA_035759295.1 Longimicrobium sp.
CCGAATCACGGATGCCGACAAGATGCGCATCCCCGCGCCGCGAGGAAAGGCACCTTCGCCAGTGATGTGCAGGCACGCGTCAGCCAGACGGCTCGGTCCGGCACCGTGCAGAGGGCGGGTTTCCGCCGTCGATCCGGCGGCGCACGGACGTCCGGTCGTGGATGAAAACGTGAGCGTTGCTCTCCCCAGCCGTCCCGCATACCGTAGGATGTCCCCCCGTTTTTTGTGACCCTTACTCCGGAGAGCCTTGCCATGGCGGACGAGATGATGACGGCGGAGCGGCTGGTGGACGAAAACGGACTCTACGGCATGTACCAGGATCTGCGGGCGCGCGCGGATGCGCAGAGCGTTCCGTCGGGGATCCTGGTGGACGTGAGCGCCGGCCTCGATACGCTGGACGCGCTGGACGGAAGCCCCCTGGCGCCAGCCGTGGAGCCGCGCGACTGGACCGCCGCCTGGAGGCTGCTCACCGCGTGCGCCCTGCGGCCCATGGAGGCGCTGGCGGATCCCGGGCCCGTGGCCGAGCCGCTGCACGACGTAGGCGTCACCCCCATCTTCGTGGCCGACTTTGCGTACGAGCGGCTGCGCCCCCGCGCCCACGCCCACCTGCTGCGCGCGTCGGCGGCGGGTGCGGACGCGCTTCCTCCGGTGGCGCACCTGGTCGCGCGCGAGGAGGCGCTCTTCGCCACCGCCCTGCGCCCCGACGAGTACGACCTGTTCACCCCGCGGCCGGGCAGACACTACGGCCTGCAGGCCACCTTCGTTCTCCCCGCCACGGGCTACCGCACCAACACCGGCCGCGCGCTGCACTCCGCCACCCTGCACTTTGGCGACGGCGGCGCGGCCGAGCTGCGCCCGGGAGATCCGGTGCGGCACGACTTCGCGGAGTACGGCCCGCAGCGCCTTTCGCTGACGCTGCGCACCTCCGACGGCGTGGAGCGGGTGTGTGCGTTCACCCTCGAGGTCGCTCCGGCCGCGCCCGGGCCCAGCACCACCTGGGAGCTCACGGACGGCGATGCGCGCGGCACGGCGTGGGTCTACTACGGGATGGAAGGGGGCACCCCCCGCACCCGGCTCAAGAAGCCCGTGATCATCGCCGAGGGCTTTCCGGGAGGCCGCACCATCGACGAGCTGTGGCCGCTGGTGAACCAGCAGGAGCTCGCCACCACCCTGCGGTCCCGGGGGCAGGACCTGATCATCCTGGGATTCAAGGACGGCACCCGCGCCATCGCCGACAACGCGCGCCTGTACGTAAAGTGCCTGCAGCGCGCCATCTCGGAAAAGCAGAACGAGGAGAAGATCGCCGCCGGCGGCGCCAGCATGGGGGGCCTGATCGCCCGCTATGCCCTCTGCTCCATGGAAGCCGCGGGGCAGGACCACCAGACGCGCCTGTTCTTTACCGTCGACACGCCGCACGACGGGGCCAACATCCCCGTGAGCGTACAGGCGTTCGTGCAGCTGTACTCCACCAGCCAGCACGGCGGCGGCGCGGTGGCTCCCGCGCGGCTCATGGCCAGCACGGCCGCGCAGCAGATGCTGCTGCTCTGGATTCCGCCGTACTCGGAGTGGAAGAATGGCGGGACCTACCCCATCGCCTCTCCCAGGCGGAACGAGTTCCTCACCGATCTCCGGCGCATCGGGTGGATGCCCCAGCGGGTCCGGCGCATCGGCGTGGCCGACGGCGTGGCGACGGGCGTGGGGAACGGCGTGCCGGAGGGGGCGCACGCGTTCTGGATGGAATGCACCGCGTGGTACTGGGCCAACCTGTGGGCCGTCAAGGAAACTCGCTCGCAGGTGATCGACACCACCTGCGGCTGGGAAAACTGGAAGTGGCAGGCTGGCGCGTGGCGCATCGACGGGGCGCCGGGCGGCACCCGCGACTCGTGGAAGGAAACGTACGACGGCGTGGGCTCCGGCGTGCAGCGTAAGCTGCACTACGGAACGCACTGCTTCGTCTCGTCGGTCAGCGCGTGCGCCGTAAGCGCCGGAATGTACGATGCGCTCGCCGGCCGCCCCTCGGAACTGCACGCGTACAAGGCCAGCTCCACCACCAACCAGCCGCACGTGGCCATCGACGCGCAGATGCGGGACTTTCTGATCGCCGAGATCACCGCCTCCGCCACCCCGGAGCAAGGCGAGATGCGCGCGGAGCCCGCGCTGATGGCGGAATGACCGGTTCCTGATCCCCTTCTCGAGTCGTCAGGGAAGGTCGGCGCCCCGCTGCATTCCGCCCGGAACGCAACGGGGCGTTTTCGTTCGCCAGATGGGCGCGCGCGGCCCGGTATCCCGTTTGCGCCCCTCCCCCTCGGGCCGCCCACCCACGGGCGGCGCACGAGAGGCGCGTTCCGCTCTCCCCAACCGAGTCAGAACGAGAGAAACACCGTGAAGATGCTGAAGATTTCGGCCCTCGCCACCGCCGCGGCCCTGTCGCTGGGGGCGTGCGGGCGCGACGGGCTTACGGGTCCGGGTGGCCTCAGGATTGGACAGTTCGACGGCCAGATTTCGGGCACCCTGGGTGGCCGGCTGGAGGGCGAGGCGGTGTCGGGCAGCACCGTCACCGGCTTCCACGACATCATCGTGCTCACGGACTACTCGCAGGGCATCGAGGTCACTCTGTACCACGACACCGACGAATTCTTCCTGGGCCGCTACCCCATCGGCGACGCGGTCACGGGGTACCAGCCGATCGTGGCGTACGTGCGCCTGCTGGATACGGGCGAGTGGTTCGACTCGCTGCACGGCGTAATCGACATCTCCGGCACGCACAGCAACGGCTTCGAGGGCACCGCCAGCTTCAGCGCAGAGAGCGAGGATGTGATCGGCGACATCGTGAACGTAGACGTCGCGTTCATCACCGACTACGCCGGCAACATCGACTTCAACCTGAGCCCATCCTTCTCCCGCACCCCCAAAGCTGCGGCCGGCGGATCCTGACCCGCGATTGTGGCAGAATCCCATGAGAGACGGTGATTTCCTGAGGAAGGCGCCGCGCTGATCCTGAAGGAATGATGGTATCAGGGCGCCGACCGAAGGATCTCGTCCGCATTACCGTGGGGCCGGCTTCTACGCTCCGTAGCCAGCCCCACAGTGATGCCGGCGAGATCCTTCGGTCGCGCGCAGGCGGTTGTGCAACGTCACGGTTTCGCGTGGCGCTCCCTCAGGAAATCAACGCCGTGGGTTCGGGGGTGTCAACGAGGAGGATGTTCGCACGGAAGCTTCACTCCTCTGACTCCGTTGACTCCGTGTGAGGCCGATCCTTCCTGGAAGCAACGAAGAACCCCGCGGCCTCTCGAAAGAAGCAGCGGGGTTCTCGTCATCCAGCCCGGCCCGGAAGCCTGCGCCGCTTACTTCGCGGGCGCAGCCGCGGGCGCGGCGGGCGTGTCCACCAGCTCGATCAGCGCCGTCTCGGCGCCGTCGCCCTGGCGAAAGCCCGTCTTGAGGATGCGGGTGTAGCCGCCCGCGCGCGTGGCGACCGCCGGCCCGATCTGGTCGAACAGGCGAACCAGCGTGTCGCGGTCCTGCACGTCACGCGCGGCGAGGCGCTTGCTGTGCAGGTCGCCGCGCTTGGCCAGCGTGATGAGCTTTTCCGCGAACGGACGAAGCTCCTTGGCCTTGGCGGTCGTGGTGGTGATGCGGCCGTGGCGGAACAGGCTGGTCGCCATGTTCCGGAGCAGGGCCAGCTTGTGCTCCGACGTGCGGCCGAGCGCGCGGCCCTTGTTTCCGTGATTCATGGCTTACAGCTCCCCGGCGGGCGCGGCGTCGGCGCCCCCGTTCTGCTCGTTGTTGTCATCTTCGCGAACCACCCACCACAGGGTGCCGCCCTCGTCCGCCTCAAGCGAGCTGCCGAAGCGCAGGCCGTGACCCGCCAGGAAGTCGCTGATCTCCTGAAGCGACTTCTTGCCGAAGTTGTCGATGGCCAGCATCTGCTGCTCGGTGCGCTGCACCAGGTCGCGGACCGTGTGGATGTTCTCCTTCTGCAGCGAGTTGCGGCTGCGTACGGAAAGCTCCGCCAGGTCTTCGATGGGCCGGTTCAGCAGCTCCTGCAGCCGCGGCGGGATCGGCGAACGGCCCGCCGGCACCGAAGCGCCGTTGCCGCCCGTGTCGCCCCAGCTGCGGTCGCCGCGCCACTCCGGCGTGCCCCCGGCCAGAAAGGCCAGGTGCTCGATGGCCAGCCGCGCGGAGTACTGCACCGCCGACGGCACGTCGATGGCGCCGTTGGTCTCTACTTCCAGCACCAGCCGGTCAAAGTCCGTCCGCTGGCCCACGCGCGTCTCTTCGACGACGAAGTTGGCCCGCGTGACGGGGTTGTAGATGGCGTCCACCCGCACCAGGTCCGCCGGCATGCCGCGCGGGATGGGGTGCGACTCGGCGGGCACGTACCCCCGCCCCTTGTTCACGTACAGCTCGATGCGCAGGTCGCGGTCGTCCTGCAGCTCGA
The DNA here is from genome assembly GCA_035759295.1 of Longimicrobium sp. Taxonomy (GTDB): domain Bacteria; phylum Gemmatimonadota; class Gemmatimonadetes; order Longimicrobiales; family Longimicrobiaceae; genus Longimicrobium. Next base: position 4,439 of record DASTVC010000470.1, read on the forward strand.
GGATGTGGTGTTCGGGGTTGATGACGTCGACCGACGGGTGCCCCGTGATGTTGCGCGCGGTGACCGGGCCGGCCTTGTTGGCGCGAAGCTCCAGCACCGCCTCGTCGGCGTCCTCGTCCATCCGCAGCACCAGCGACTTCAGGTTGCGGATGATCTCGTGCACGTCCTCTACCACGCCGCCCACGGTCTGGTGCTCGTGCAGCACGCCGTCGGAGCGGAACGCCCACACCGCCGAGCCCCGAAGGCTGCTCAGCAGGATGCGGCGGATGGTGTTGCCCAGGGTATGGCCGAAGCCCCGCTCCAGCGGACGCAGCACGATCTGGCCCGTGCGCGGCTGCTCCGGCAGGTTCGGCATCTGCAGGCCGGTAATATCGAGTTCCACTATTGTCCCCTCCCCGATGTGGACAGGATGCGGGAAAAGACCCGGGCGGCGAAGGCGCCGTTCAGCGCCCCGCCGCGCAGGGTCCCGTCCTCACGCTTACTTGCTGTAGAGCTCGACGATGAGCTGCTCCTGCACCGCCAGCGGGATGTCCGCGCGGGTGGGGCGGCTCACCATCCGGCCGGTGCGGCTGCCCTCGTCCACCGCCAGCCAGCCCACCGTGCTGGGCTTGGTCTTGGCGGCAAGCGAAGCCTGCACGGGCAGGATGTCCTTGCTCTTGGGCGCGATGCGCACCTCGTCACCCGGGCCCACCTGGGCGCTGGGGACGTCCACCAGACGGCCGTTCACGTGCACGTGGCGGTGGCGGATGAGCTGGCGCGCCTCCTTGCGGCTGCTGCCGAAGCCCATGCGGTACACCACGTTGTCCAGACGGCTCTCCAGGAAGACCAGCAGGTTCTCGCCCGTGATGCCCGTCTGGTGCGCGGCCTTTTCGAACAGGTTGCGGAACGGACGCTCGGCCACGCCGTAAATGCGCTTCACCTTCTGCTTCTCACGCAGCTGGTGCGCGTACTCGCTGGCCTTCTTGCGGCGGCCGCCGCCGGTCTGGCCGTGCTGGCCGGGGGCGTACGGGCGGCGCTCGACCGGGCACTTCTCGGTGAAGCACTTGGTGCCCTTGAGGAACAGCTTCTGCCCTTCGCGGCGGCAGAGCTTGCAGACGGGTCCGGTATAACGGGCCATGTTGTTGAACCGTGTCGGTTGATGGTCTTTCATCGGCTTCGTCCCCCCGACGGTCGCGAGGGTTTACGCCAGAACTACAAGTGCCTAGTACCCAGTGCCTAGGCATCGAGGCTGTCCGCCTCCCACTAGGTACTTGGCACTAGGTACTTTCCTTCTTACACCCGGCGCTTCTTGGGCGGACGGCAGCCGTTGTGCGGAATGGGCGTCACGTCGCGGATGCTGCGGATGCCCAGCCCGCTGGCGGCCAGCGCCTGGATGGCGCTCTCGCGGCCGCTGCCCGGGCCCTGCACGTACACGTGCACGCGCTTCACGCCCAGCTGCAGCGCCTCGCGGGCGGCCTGCTCGGCCGCCACGGTGGCGGCGAACGGGGTGCTCTTCTTGGAGCCCTTGAAGCCCGCCTTGCCGGCGCTTCCCCACACGACCGAGTTGCCGGCCATGTCGGTGATGCTTACCAGCGTGTTGTTGAAGGTCGCCTTTACGTGGGCGATGCCTTCGCTCTCGACGTGGCGCTTGGTCTTGGGGCGCCCCGCCTGCTTCGGCTTTGCCATCTACAGGTCTCTCTTGTTGGTGCGCGGCCTACCGCGCCTCCGGTACGGCTCCCCGCCGGCACTTCCGGCGGAGTGGTCATCGGCGGCGGAACGGGCCGCCGCCGATCACGAAGGAAACGGCCAGAGGTGCAAGCACCCAGTGCCCAATGGCGTGACCACTGGGCACTCGGCGCCTGGAACCTGGCCGGCTCCTTACTTCTTGCCCGGCTTCTTCTTGCCGGCGATCGCGCGGCGCGGGCCCTTCTTGGTGCGCGCGTTGGTGTGCGTGCGCTGGCCGCGAACCGGAAGGCCACGGCGGTGCCGCAGGCCGCGGTACGAGCCGATGTCCATCAGGCGCTTGATGTTGCGCGCGATCTCCGAGCGCAGCACGCCTTCCACGCGAATGCTGCCGTCGATGATGCGGCGCAGCTTGTTCACGTCCTCGTCGCTGAGGGCGTGCACGCGCGTGTCGGGGTTGATCCCGGCTTCGCCCAGGATGCGGCGCGACGTGGCGCGGCCGATCCCGAAGATGTAGGTAAGGCCGATCTCCGCACGCTTCTCGCGCGGAAGGTCGACACCAGCGATACGAGCCATCCTGCTGTTCTCCTGTGCCGAGTCTGGCGGTTTAGCCCTGGCGCTGCTTGTGGCGCGGGTTCTTCTTGCAGATGATACGGATCACGCCCCGCCGCCGCACCACCTTGCAGTGCTCGCAGATCGGCTTTACGCTCGCGCGGACCTTCATGTTCGCCTCGCTGTATCCTGAATGAACAGAGCCTGAGAAACTAACCAGAATTCCGCAATGCCGCAACCCCTGACGGGCTCGGAAGTGCGTTTGCTGCGTCGGGCGGAACTGAAGGGGATAGGGTACAGGGGACAGGTTACAGGGAAAGCGATCTCTCCCTGTCCCCTGCAACCTGTTCCCTGTCCCCTAGATCGTCAGTATCCGCGGCCCGTCCGCCGTCACCGCCACCGTGTGCTCGAAGTGCGCGCTTACCTTGCGGTCCGCGGTCACCACCGTCCACCGGTCGGGAAGGGTGCGCACCCCCGCCGAGCCCAGGTTGAACATGGGCTCGATGGCCAGCACCATCCCCTCCACCAGCTTGAGCCCCTTCCCCGCCGTGCCGAAGTTGGGCACCTGGGGCTCCTCGTGCGGCTGGCGGCCCACGCCGTGGCCCACCAGCTCGCGCACCACGCCGTAGCCGGCCTGGTCCGCCACCGCCTGGATGGCCGCACCCAGGTCGCCCAGCCGCCGCCCCGGGCGCGCCTGGTCGATCCCCGCCGCCAGCGCGTCCTGCGTGCGGTCCAGCAGCGCCTGCACCTCCGGCTCCACCGGCGCCAGGGGAATGGAGATCGCCGCATCCGCGTAGAAGCCTTCCAGCTTCACTCCGCAGTCCACGCTCACCACGTCGCCTTCCTTCAGCGCGCGCCGCGTGGAGGGAATGCCGTGCACCACCTCGTGGTTCACGCTGGTGCACAGCGTCGCGGGAAAGCCGTACAGCCCCTTGAACGCGGGCTCGGCCCCCTTGTGCGAGCGGATGAACTCCTCCGCCCAGCGGTCCAGCTGCGCCGTGGTCACCCCCGGCCGCACCTGCGCGGGGATCTGGCGGTACAGCTCGGCCAGGATGGCCCCCGCGCGGCCGATCGTGTCGATCTCGGCCGCCGACTTCAGGTGGATCACCGCCCCAGCAGCCCCAGGATCTCCGACTGCACCGCGTCGATCGACCCCTCGCCGTTCACCGTGTGCACGGGCACGCCGGCCTGCCGGTAGTGGTCCACCAGCGGCGCCGTGCTCTCGCGATAGATCTCCAGCCGGCGGCGCACCGTCTCTTCGCGGTCGTCCTCGCGCTGCACCACGCGCCCGGCCACGTCCGCCGGGGGCGGGTTGTGCTCCACGTGGTACACGGTCCCCGTTTCGGGGTCCGTGCGCCGCCCGCTCATGCGCCGCACGATGGAGTCGTCGTCCACGTCGATGTAGACCACCGCGCCGATCCCGCGCCCCACCTCGCCCAGCAGCCCGTCCAGCGACCGCGCCTGCGCCACGTTGCGCGGGTAGCCGTCGAAGATGGCGCCCTGCGCCGCATCCCCCGCCAGCCGCTCGCGGACCAGGCCCAGGACGATGTCGTCGGAGACCAGCTGCCCGGCGTCCATCACCTGCTTTGCCTTCAGCCCCAGCTCCGTCCCCTGCCGCACGGCGTCGCGCAGCATGTCGCCCGTGGCGATCTTGGGGATGCCGAGCCGGGTGGCAAGCAGAGCGCCCTGGGTGCCCTTGCCGGCACCCGGGGCGCCAAGGAGAACGAGATCCATTGAGACGATTCGCGGTGCGTCGGTCGTTGGATGAAAAACCTGAACAATCGTTGCCGGCTCAAGAAAAAGTGCCGAGTACCGAGTACCGAGTACCGGACGAATCAGGCACTGGGTACTCGGCACTCGGGAACTCGGTACTAGATG
>DASTVC010000471.1:0-2454 GCA_035759295.1 Longimicrobium sp.
GGAGGCGGGGCCGGACGTGGCGCGGCTGCTGGCGCGGCCGGAGGCGCGCGTGCGGGTGGCGGCCGTGGAGGCCCTGCAGGAGCTGCGCTCGCCCGCGGCCTCGGGCGCCCTGGAGGCCGCCCTGGACGACGAGGACCGCGAGGTGCGCGTGGCCGTGGCCCGGGCCCTCGCGGCCCTGCGCTGGAGCCCCGCCCGGGCGCGGCTGGAGGCGGCGCTGGACTCGAAGCGGCTGCGGGACGCGGACCTCACGGAGCGCATCGCCTTCTTCGAGGCGTACGGGCAGCTGGCGGGCGCGGAGTCCGTGGGGCTGCTGGACCGCCTGCTGAACGGCAAGAGCTGGCTGGGCCGCCGCGAGAGCGGCGAGATGCGCGCCTGCGCGGCCCTGGGGCTGGGCCGGGTGCGCCACCCCGCCGCGGAAAAGGCGCTCGCCGCCGCCGCGGCCGACCCCGACCCCGTCGTGCGCAGCGCCGTGGGCCGGGCCCTGCGCGCCCTCAAGACATGAGCACCGAGCCCACCCTCGCCGCGCACGGCGAGCCCCGCGCCCACCCCGGCCTGGTGACGGCGGACGACCGCGGCCTGCAGCGCCGCGGCCGCGAGCTGCTGTTCGCCGTGGCGGCGGCCCTGCGCTCCCTGCAGCTGTATCCCCTGGAGAACCAGACGGTCGTCAACGCCCTGGGGGAGCTGGAGGCCGTCACCCAGGAGCTGCTGGCGGCCGAGGAGCAGCTCACGGTGCGCTTCGTGGGCGACTTCTTCTTCGTGAACGACCTGCGGCTGCGCATCGACCTGCAGAGCTACGCCACCTACGGCGTCGTGGGCCGCTCCCTGGCGCGCCACGGCATCGGCGAGCTGGAGGTGTTCCGCGGCGTGACCGTCCCCGAGTGGACGGCGCTGCTGGCCCTCGTGAACGCGGACCCGGACCCCGAGGACCGCTTCGGCGCGTTCCTGGAGCGGCTGGGGCGGACGGCCGTCCTGCACCTTTCCGTGGGCCCGGACCGCGAGAGCGAGCCCGACCTGCGCGACGACGAGGCGCGGCGCATGGCCAAGCGCGCCTACGCGCAGACGGTGGCCGTGGCCCGCGAGGTGATGGGGGGGCTGCGGATGGGCAAGGGGGTGAGCCTGCGCCCCGTGAAGCGCGCCGTGCAGTCCATCGTGGACCAGGTGCTCACGAACGAGACCTCCATCGTGGGGCTGACGACCCTGCGGGACTACGACGAGTACACCTTCACGCACTCCGTCAACGTCTGCATCTTCTCCGTGGCCCTGGGCAAGAAGCTGGGGCTGAACAAGCACCAGCTGTACGAGCTGGGGCTGGGCGCCCTGCTGCACGACGTGGGCAAGGTGCGCATGCCCCTGGACCTCATCAACAAGAGCGGGCCCCTCACGCAGGAGGAGTTCGAGGTCCTCAAGGAGCACCCGGCCGAGGGGCTGCTGAGCATGTTCGACATGCGGGGGCTGGCGGAGCTGCCCCTGCGCGCCATGCTCATGGCGTACGAGCACCACATGAAGATCGACCAGACGGGGTACCCGCTCAGCGCCCGCCCGCGCGACCCCACCCTGTTCGGGCGCATCGTGGCGGTGGCGGACGGCTTCGACGCGGCCACCACCAAGCGCAGCTACCAGGCGCAGCCGTGGCCGCCGGACCGGGTGCTCAAGGAGATGCGCGACAACGCCGCGCGCGGCTTCGACCCCCTGCTGGTGAAGGCGTTCATCAGCATGACGGGCATCTACCCCGTGGGGAGCGCCGTCATCCTTGACACCTTCGAGCTGGCCGTGGTCACGGCGCGCAACCCGCGGCCCGAGGCCATGCACCAGCCCATCGTGCAGGTGATCTACGACAGCATGGGCGTGCGCGTGGAGCCGCCGCGCACCCTGGACCTGGCGGAGACGGACCCCGCCACGGGCAAGCCCCTGCGCACCATCATCAAGACCACGGACCCGGAGCGGTACGGCATCCATGTCGGCGACTATTTCGTCTGACCTTTCCCTCGCGGGCGCCTTTGCCGCGGCGCGCGGCGAACACCGGGCGGCCCTCATCCCCTACATCACCGCCGGCCACCCGCGGCCGGCCCACACGGCGGAGATCCTGGCCGGGCTGGCGGACGACGGCGCGGACGTCATCGAGCTGGGCGTGCCCTTCAGCGACCCGCTGGCGGACGGGCCCACCATCCAGCGCTCGTCGTTCGAGGCCATCGAGCAGGGCGTGGACCTGCGCTGGACGCTGGACGCCCTGGCGGACTTCCGCGCCGTCCGGCAGACGCCCGTCGTCCTCTTCACCTACCTGAACCCGTTGCTGCGCCACGGGATGGAGCGCTTCCTGGCGGACGCCGCCGACGCGGGCGCGCAGGGTCTCCTGCTGACGGACCTGCCCGTCGGGGCGGACGCGGCCCTGGAGGCGCGCATCAACGCGTCGCCCCTGGACCTCATCCGCCTGGTGGCGCCCACGACCCGGCCGGA
>DASTVC010000472.1:0-3485 GCA_035759295.1 Longimicrobium sp.
GGCTGGGTGAACAGGACAGAGAAGCTGACGAAAAAGCGGGACAGTTCGGAGGCGGTCGGCATTGGCATCTCCCGGTTCGCTTAAGGAAACCGGGAGAACAAAAATGCACCGCTTTGCCAAAATGGCCAAAGTCAAGCTCAGAATGACAGCGTTCTTCTGGACGCAGTCTTTTGCGGATTCGGGATCAGATCGCGGATCAGCGCTTGTCGTTCTCGCGCCGGTCCTCGGTCTTCTCGCGGCGGTCTTCGCGGTGCTCGCGCACCTCGCGGCGATGGCGGCGGTGCGCACGCTCGCGGTCGGCGTGGGCGCGGGCGCGCTCCTCGTGCAGTTGCGCGCGGACGGCGGCGCTCGCCCTGGGGCGCGCGGCGCGGCGGGCCTGGAGCTCGGCGCGCCGCACGTCCGCCTGCCCACGCACCGCGGCGCGCTGGCCGGCGATGGCCGCACGGTGTGCAGCGGCTTCGGCGCGGAGCTGGGCGTGCTGGCCGGCGACCGCGGCATGGCGCGCTGCGATCTCGGCGTGGCGGGCCGCGTCCACACCGCGCACACGGGCGTGGCGCGCGGCGATCTCCGCGTGCTGGGCAGCGCGCGTGCGTTCCACCCGCTGCTGGCGGGAGACGCGGCCGGCGCGCTGGTGCACGTGCACACGGCCGGCGCGAGCGTGCTGGCGGGCCACCGCGGCCTCGGCGCGCGCCTGCTCGGCGCGGACGCGGGCGTGCCGGGCCTGGGCGCGGGCCTGCTCGGCGTGCTCGTGGGCCTCGGCGCGGGCGCGGTCTTCGGCGGTGGCGGCGGGCGGGGCCACCTGCGCGGCCAGCGACACGGGCGCCGCGGCCAGCGCCAGGGCAACAATCCAGTAGGACTTCATCAGAGCGATCTCCATGCAGAAAGGAATCGGCGGAGGCAGGCGGCGAGCACGGCGCGGGGCGCGCCGTCCGGTGCCCAGATCGACAGTACAGCGTTTGGACGCCCGACGTTTGCGAATCGTTCGATTCCTTAATCGTTTCCCCATCTACGCACCCGGAGCCCCGGCCGCCGTCTGGCAGCCGGGGCTCCGTCTCTGTCTATCGAAGCCAGTCGGAGATCTGCCGATCAGACGCCGTGGCGGCGGTCGCGGCGGTCCTCGCGCCGGTCGCGGACGTCTTCGCGGCGGTCGCGGCGATCCTCACGGCGGTCGCGCACGTCTTCGCGCCGGTCGCGGCGGTCCTCACGCAGGTCCCGCGCGCCGCCGAAGTGGCGAGCGTCGCGGCGGTCTTCGGCGCGGTCGCGCCGGTCTTCGCGCCGGTCGCGGACGTCTTCGCGGCGGTCGCGGCGGTCCTCGCGGCGGTCGCGCACGTCCTCGGCGCGGTCGCGGTGGTGGTGGCGCTGCTGCGCAGCCAGCGGGGCGGGCGCCACGGCCAGCGCCAGCGCGATCATCATCCAGTACGGCTTCATGGGTTTCGATCCTCGGTCCGGGGGTGCAGGTGTGCGGTGGATTCTCCGCCCGCTCGGGAGCGGTCACCTCACAGTACACCCCCGAATCGCCGCGCGTTGGGTGGCACGCGGACCGCGATTCCGCTGAGTATCGCGTCGCGCAAGGCGACAGAATCTGCTGGGAAACACGCCGCATCCGCATTAGACTGGATCGCACGCGGAAACGCACATCACGCCACGGTGCGCACAAATCTGCGCATCGTCCCCCTTCCCCGCCCTTTACGCGGAGCCACGCCCATGAAGAAGCGCAAGCTGCGCATCGAGAGCCTGGCGGTCGAATCGTTTTCCACGCTGGGAGAAACGTCAAGACGGGGCACGGTTCGCGGCCACGGGGACGACTGCACCTGGTTCGACAGCTGCTTCTGCGATACGGCGTACGCGGTGTGCGGCACCGGGCCCGCCACCATCCATTCGTGCACCTACACCAACGACGAGCGCTGCGAGGGGACGCGGTTCGACCCCTGCACCGGCGGCGACGCCTGCAACGGGACGGAGTGGGCGGTCTGCGGCACCGGCACCCCGCCGGAGTTCACCCCCGCCTGCTGACGGCGGAGCGTTTCACATCCCTTACCCAGAGAGGTGGCCGATGAAGAAGCTGCGCATGAGCCTGGACAGCCTGGAGGTGGAGTCGTTCCGCACCACCGGCGCCCCCGCCGGCCCCGGCACGGTGCACGGCCGCGGCGAGGACTGCACCTGGTACGACAGCTGTTTCTGCCATACGGCGTACGCGGTGTGCGGAACCGGGCCCCAGACCATCCATTCGTGCGAGTACACCTACAACGAGCGCTGCGAAACCCTGAACGAGCTCTGCGAGAGGACGGCGGTGGACTGCCTCGACACGTCGTACCAGGTGTGCGGCACCCGGGCCGACACCCCGGCCTGCTGAGGGACGAACCGTCGGGCGGATGATACCGGTCACTTGCCGCCGGCGCGGAGCATGGCGCCGGTGGCAAGGATTGATTCTTGCGGCCTCGTTATCCGCCACAATCCACAAGAAGGCTCGTCGCGGCACGTGCCCCGCCGGGCGGCGCGGGCGCGGTTCGTCACCCACAAAAAAGGCAGGTGGGACGATGAAGAAGCTCAGGCTCGACGCGAACGACGTGGCGGTGGAGTCGTTCCCCACGGGGGAAGCAGCCGCGGAGCCGCGCGGAACGGTGAAGGCGGCGGCGGGATGCACGTACCAGGCATCGTGCCTGTGCCCGAGCCACTACTACTACTGCGGCGACGGGTACCAGACGATCTACTCGTGCGACTACAGCAAGGACCAGGTCTGCGTCACCTCGTACTACAACTGCTGAAGGAGGGCTCCATGTCCCGGACCACGAGCAAGCTGCAGCTGGACGCGCTGGCGGTGGAATCGTTCGAGACGGGCACGGCGGCGCGGCCGGAGCGCGGCACCGTGCGCGGCTACGCCTGCACCGACGGCAACAGCTGCAGGTGCCCCACGTCGTACGCGCAGTGCGGCACGGGGGCGGCCACCATCTACTCCTGCCGGCGCACCGCCTTCGACTGCGCCTGACAGGAATTCCCGGGCGCGGCGCGGGACGATCCCCGCCGCCGCGCCACACGCCACCCGTCCACGAGGAGAACCGCGATGAACCGCCAGACGCTGGACCCCGAGACGCTGTCCGTGGAATCGTTCGAGACCGCCCCCGCCGTCACCGCGGCGTTCGCCGGCCCGACCAACCGCTGCGACACGCGCCTCACCATCTGCACCATCGGGCCGGAGATCTAGGGGGCGGACAGCAAGGGCGAATAAATTCGCTGCAACAACCACACGAAGTCCGCCTTCGCGGACTGGCGGCTCCGGTGAGGGGAGAGAGTGTGGTGGGCGTGGCGGGATTGGGGGGCGACCGGATGGATCGGCCGCCCCTTCTCACATCGCGCAAACCTGTCATTTCGAAGGAGGCGCCACGCGAATCCTGCAGTCCACGCAAAACCCTGGCGCCGACTGAGAAATCTAGCCGCGGAGGCTCGTAGCCACTTCTGTGCGATGATCTCGCGGACGGTGGCCGGCT
>DASTVC010000473.1:0-6346 GCA_035759295.1 Longimicrobium sp.
CCGCCTCATCCTCACCACCTCCGCGCTCGCCGCCGATCTCCCGGAGACGGGGGCGGCCGTCGTCGCGCTGGACCGGATCGCTGCGGAGATCGCGGCCGAGGACGACGTCGATCTCTCGGTGGATGTGGATCCACAGAACGCCGCCTACGTGATCTTCACCTCCGGATCGACCGGGCGGCCGAAAGGCGTCGTGGTGCCGCACCGGGGGATCGGGAACCTGGCGGCGGCGCAGCGCGAGGCGTTCGGCGTGGAGCCCGGCGGACGCGTGCTGCAGTTCGCCTCCTTCTCGTTCGACGCGGGCGTCGCGGAGGTGGCCCACACGCTGCTGAACGGTGCCGCGCTGGTGATGTCGCGCCCGGGGCAGGCCGGCCCCGAGCTGCTGGCGCTGCTGCGCGACCGGGCGGTCACCGTCGCCACGCTTCCCCCCTCGCTCCTCGCCACGCTCCCCGCGGACGATCTGCCGGCACTGCGGACCATCGTCTCCGCCGGCGAGGCCGTCACCGCGGACGTGGTGGCGCGCTGGGGCGCGGGGCGGCGGTTCGTGAACGCCTACGGACCGACCGAGACCACCGTCTGCGCGACGATCTCCATCGATCCATCCCCCGACGCACGTCCGCCCATCGGGAGCCCGATCGCGAACGTGCGCGCCTATGTGCTCGACGCGCGGATGCAGCCGGCGCCCGTCGGCGTGCCCGGCGAGCTGTACGTGGGCGGTGTGGGCGTGGTGCGCGGCTACCTTGGCCAGCCGGGGCAGACGGCGGAGCGCTTCGTCCCCGATCCGTTCGGCGGCGAGCCGGGGGCACGCCTGTATCGCACGGGTGACCTGGGTCGGTGGCGTGCGGACGCGTCGATCGAGTTCCTGGGACGCAACGACTTCCAGGTGAAGATCCGCGGCTTCCGCGTGGAGCTGGGGGAGATCGAGGCGCGGCTGCTGGAGCATCCCGGGGTGCGCGAGGCCGTCGTCCTGGCGCGGGAAGACGAGCCGGGCGAGAAGCGGCTGGTGGCGTACTGGACGGGCGAGGGCGTGGACGTGGAGGCACTCCGCGCGCACCTGGGCGAGCGGCTGCCGGAGCACATGGTGCCCGCGGCGTACGTCCACCTGCAGACGCTTCCGCTTACGCCCAACGGCAAGCTGGACCGCCATGCGCTGCCTTCGCCCGACGGCGAGGCGTTCGTGCGGCACGGCTACGATGCACCGGTGGGCGAGACCGAGCAGGCGCTGGCCGAGATCTGGAGCGAGGTGCTGGGCGTGGAGCGGGTGGGCCGCCACGACGACTTCTTTGAGCTGGGCGGCCACTCGCTGCTGGCCCTGCAGATGGCCTCGCACGTCCAGCAGGTGCTGGACCTGGAGGTGGAGCCGGGGAAGGTGTTCGAGCACCCGGTGCTGAAGGACCTGGCGCAGGTGCTGGCCGGGGCCGGGCGCGCGGAGCTGCCGCCCATCCAGCCCGTGGACCGCGGCGGGCGCCTGCCGGTCTCCTTTGCGCAGCAGCGCCTGTGGTTCCTGGAGCAGATGGGCGGCCTGGGAAGCGCGTACCACGCGGCGCAGCGGCTGCGGCTGCGGGGCGCGCTGGACCGGGGGGCGCTGGCGCGCGCGCTGGACGGCATCGTGGCCCGCCACGAAGCCCTGCGCACGGTCTTCACGGAGACCGACGGAACCCCGGAGCAGCACATCGCCCCCGCGGACGCGGGGTTCCACCTGGTGGAGCAGGACCTGGCGGGCCAGCCGGACGCGGAGCTGGAGCGGGTGATGGCGGAGGAGGCGCGCGCGCCCTTCGACCTGCGGCGAGGCCCCCTTATCCGCGGCCGCCTGGTGCGCCTGGCGGACGACGACCACCTGCTGCTGCTGACCATGCACCACATCGTCAGCGACGGGTGGTCCATGGGCGTGTTCTTCGACGAGTTGGAGGCGCTGTACACCGCACACCGCGAGGGGCGTGACGCGCGGCTGGCCGCGCTTCCCGTGCAGTACGCCGATTACGCGGCGTGGCAGCGGCGCTGGGTGGAGGGCGACGTGCTGCGGGAGCAGGCGGAGTACTGGACGCGGACGCTCGCGGGCGCCCCCCGGCTCCTGGAACTGCCCACGGACCGTCCCCGGCCGGCGGAAGCGGACCACGCGGGGGCCGGGTTCCTGGTGGAGCTGGACGCGGAGCTCACCGCGGGGCTCAAGGCCCTGTCGCGCCGGCACGGCACCACCCTCTACATGACGCTGCTGGCGGGGTGGGCGACGGTGCTGGGCCGGCTTTCGGGCCAGGACGACGTGGTGATCGGCACCCCCACGGCCGGCCGCGGGCGGCAGGAGATCGAGGGGCTGATCGGGTTCTTCGTCAACACGCTGGCGCTGCGCCTGGACCTGTCCGGCGCGCCCACGGTGGCCGGGCTGCTGGAGCGGGTAAGGGAGCGGGCGCTGGAGGCGCAGCAGAACCAGGACATCCCCTTCGAGCAGGTGGTGGAGCTGGTGCAGCCCGCGCGCACCCTGTCCTACTCCCCCCTCTTCCAGGTGATGTTCGACTGGCAGAACCGGCCCCGGGGCATCGCGCTGCCGGGGCTGGAGCTGGGGCGTGCGGCGGGGGTGGAGCGCGACACGGCCAAGTTCGACCTGTCGCTCTCGCTGGGAGAGCTGGACGGGGGCATCGCCGGGCGCCTCACCTACGCCACGTCGCTCTTCGAGCGGGAGACGGTGGAGCGCTGGGTGGGCTACCTGCGGCGCGTGCTGCAGGAGATGGTGGCCGGCGACGCGCGCCGCGTGGAGCGGCTGGCGATGATGCCGGAGAGCGAGCGCGCGCTGGTGGTGGAGGGGTGGAACCGCACCGACGAGCCCTTTACCGACCTCCTCCTCATCCACCGCCACTTCGAGGCGCAGGCCGCGCGCGCGCCCGGCGCGACGGCGGTGGAGTTCGGCGACGAGTCGCTCACCTACGGCGAGCTGGACGCGCGTGCCAACCGCCTGGCGCACCGGCTGGTGGAGCTGGGGGTGCGTCCCGAGGAGCGGGTGGCGCTCTGCATGGAGCCGTGCAGCGGGGCCATCGCCGGCCTGCTGGGGGTGATGAAGGCCGGCGCGGCCTACGTTCCCCTGGACCCCGCGGCGCCGGACGAGCGCACCGCGTTCATGCTGGCCGAGTCCGGCGCCCGCGTCGTGCTGGCCGACGCGGCGAGCGCCGCGCGCCCCTGGGCCGCGGGATACCACGTGCTCGTGGTCGGCGGTGAGCTGGACGCGGAGCTCCAGCGCCATCCCGCCACGCCGCCCGCCGTGGAGATCGGGCCGCGCCACCTGGCGTACGTACTCTATACCTCCGGCTCCACCGGGGTGCCCAAGGGGGTGCTGGTGGAGCACGGCGGCGTGTGCAACACCATCGCCACCTTCTCCCGGCTGTATGGCAACGGGCCGGAGTCGCGGGTGCTCCTCTTTGCCCCGCTGCACTTCGACGCCTCGGTGCTCGACGTCTTTACCGCGCTGGCCAACGGCGGCACGCTGGTGGTGGCCCCCCGCGAGGAGACCCTCCCCGGCGACGAGCTGACGGCCCTGCTGGCCCGCAAGCGGGTCACCCACGCCAAGTTCACCCCCAGCGCGCTGGCGGCCACCCCGTGGGCGGAGCTCCCCGAGCTGCAGGTGGTGATCCTGGGCGGGGAGATCTGCTCGGCCGAGCTGGTTGCGCGCTGGGCGCCCGGCCGCCGCTTCTTCAACGGCTGGGGCCCCACCGAGGTCAGCGTCCGCTCCACCGCCGTGCAGGCCACGGACGGCACCGTCCTGCCGCCGATCGGGCGGCCGCTGGGGAACGTGACGCACTACGTGCTGGACCCCGCGGGGTGGCCCGTCCCCGTGGGCGTTCCCGGCGAGATCTACGTGGGCGGCGCCGGCGTCACCCGCGGCTACCTGGGGCGGCCGGCGCTCACCGCCGAGCGCTTCGTCCCCGACCCCTTCTCTCCCACTCCCGGGGCGCGGATGTACCGCACCGGCGACAAGGTGCGCTGGCGGGCCGACGGGATGCTGGACTTCGTCGCGCGGATGGACGGGCAGGTGAAGGTGCGCGGCTTCCGCATCGAGCTGGGCGAGATCGAGGCGGTGCTGCGCCGGCACGAGGGCGTGGCCGACTGCGTGGTGATGGTGCGGGAGGATGTGCCGGGGGATCTCCGTCTCGTGGCGTACGTGGTGGGCGAAGCACGGGCGGACGCGCTGCGTGCGCACGTGCGGCAGAGCCTGCCGGAGTACATGGTGCCCGCGGCGTTCGTCGCCCTGGACCGTCTTCCGCTGAACCCCAACGGCAAGCTGGACCGCAAGGCGCTCCCGGTGCCGGAGTACGGGGCCGCGGAAGAGACGTTCGTGGCGCCGCGGACGCCGACGGAGGAGGTGCTGGCGGGGATCTGGGCCGAGGTGCTGGGCGTGGAGCGGGTGGGGGCGGAGGACCAGTTCTTCGAGCTGGGCGGGCACTCGCTGGTCGCCACCCGCGTCGCCGCCCGCGTCCGCGCCGTCTTTGCCGTGGACCTGCCGCTCCGCGCCGTCTTCGAACGGTCGGCCCTTTCCGAGCTCGCGGCCGAGATCGACCGTCTGCGCGGCACCGGCGCGGCGGCCGGCGAGGGCGCCATCGCCCCCGCCGCGCGCGAGGGCGACCTGCCCGTGACGTTCGCGCAGGAGCGGATGTGGTTCGTGGACGCGCTGGACCCGGGGAGCCCGGCGTACTCCATCCCGTTCTCCTACCACGTCGCCGGCCGTCTGGACGAGGATGCGCTGCGCCGCGCGCTGACCGAGCTGGTGCGCCGCCACGAGCCGCTGCGGACGACGCTCCCCGCCGTGGACGGCGTTCCCGTGCAGCGGATCGCCCCGCCCCCGGCTGATTTCGACCTGCCGGTCGTCGACCTGCGGCACCTGCCGGAGGGTGAGCGGCGGGCCGAGGCCGACCGCCTGGCGGCCGAAGCCAAGCGGCACCGCTTCGACCTGGCGCGCGGGCCCCTCTTCCGTGCGTCCCTCGTCGCCGTCGCGGACGACGAGCACCGCCTTCTCCTCAACCTGCACCACGCCATCGGCGACGGGTGGACGCTGGGGGTGCTGCGGGACGAGCTCTCCGCGCTCTACGGCGCATTCTCGCGCGGCGAAGCGTCGCCGCTGCCGGAGCCGGCGCTGCAGTACGCGGACTACGCGGTCTGGCAGCGCGACCCGCTGCGGGGCGAGGTGGTCGACCGCCAGCTCGGCTACTGGAAGGAGCGGCTGGCGGGCGCGCCGGCGCTGCTGGAGCTGCCGACGGACCGTCCCCGGCCGCCGGTGGAATCGCACCGCGGCGCGGTGCAGCGCCTGTTCGTCTCCCCGGAACTGGCGGCGGAGGTGCACACGCTGGCGCGCCGCGAGGGCGCTACGCTGTTCATGGTCCTCCTCGCCGCGCTGGACGTGGTGCTCGGACGTTTGGCCGGGCAGGAGGACATCGTCGTCGGGACGCCGATCGCGGGGCGGACGCGGGCGGAGACGGAGCGGATGGTGGGGCTCTTCCTCAACTCGCTGGCGCTGCGGACCGATCTCTCGGGCGACCCGAGCTTCCGCGAGCTGCTGGGGCGGGTGCGCGAGACCACGCTGGACGCGTACGCGCACCAGGATCTTCCCTTCGAACGGGTGCTGGAGGAGGTGCATCCCGAGCGGAGCATGGCGCACGCCCCCGTGTTCCAGGTGATGCTCAACCTGGCCAACTTCCAGCGCGGCGCCTTTGGCGGCGACGGCCTGGAGGTGGCGGAGACCGAGGCCGGATCGATCGGCGAGGTGGCCAGCAAGTTCGACCTCACGCTGTACGTGCGGGAGCGGGATGGGGGGATCCACGTCAGCCTGGTCTACGCCGCCGACCTGTTCGACGCGCCGCGGATGCGCGGGCTCCTGGCGCAGCTCGCGGGCGTGCTCCGCCAGGCCGCGGCCGCGCCGGAGACCCGCGTCGGCGCGCTGTCGCTGGCGACGGAGGCGGCGCACGGCGTTCTTCCCGACCCGGCGCGGCCGATCGAGGCCGAGCCCTGGCGCGGCGCTGTGCATGAGAGGTTCGCCGCCCACGCGGCGGAATCTCCCGAAGCGCTGGCGATCTCCGATGCGTCGGAGACCTGGACGTACGGCGAGCTGGATGCGGCGTCCAACCGCATCGCGCACCGGCTGATCGACTGCGGGGTCCGTCCCGGGCACGTGGTCGCCCTCTACGCGCACCGCTCGGCGCCGCTCGTGCGGGCGCTGCTGGGCGTGTGGAAGGCGGTGTCCTGGTAGTTGAGGAGGTTGAGCATCACCTGGAACACGGGGGTGTGCGCCAGGCTCCGCTCGGGACGCACCTCCTCCAGCACCCGCTCGAAGGGAAGCTCCTGGTGCGCGTACGCGTCCAGCGTGGTCTCG
>DASTVC010000474.1:0-2022 GCA_035759295.1 Longimicrobium sp.
CAGGCTCGGGGCCCGGGGCTACCTGCAGTCGGAAACCGGCGATGTGACCGACATGCGGGATCATGTTCGGCAGATGGAGGCACTGTACGCGCAGGTGATCCGCGAGAAGCGCGCGGCCAAGGCGCCGACGAAACCGGGGCCTTGGCGGATCACCTTCGACACCAATCCCGACGAGTGCAACCTGCGCTGCATCATGTGCGAGGAGCACTCTCCGCACAGCGACCGCCAGCGAGAAAGGGAGGCCGCGGGCCGGCCGCGGCGCAGGATGCCGCTGGAGCTGCTACGCCGCGTGCTGGAGGACTCCCGCGACACGCCGCTTCGCGAGATCATTCCCTCCACCATGGGCGAGCCCCTGGTCTACCAGCACTTCGACGACCTGGTAGACCTGTGCGTGCAGCACGGGCTGCTGATGAACCTGACCACCAACGGCACCTTTCCCCGCCGCGGCGCGCGGGAGTGGGCACGCCGGCTGGTCCCCATCCTCTCCGACGTGAAGATCTCCTGGAACGGGGCAACGCGGGAGACGCACGAGGCCGTGATGCTGGGCACCCGGTGGGAGCGTGTGCTGGAGAACCTGCGCATCTTCGTGGCGGAGCGCGACGCGCACGCGCTCGCCGGGGGACACCGCGCCCGCGTGACGCTCCAGCTCACCTTTCTGCAGACCAACGTGGCCGAGCTCGCCGACATCGTTCGTCTCGCGGCCTCGCTCGGTGTTGACCGCGTGAAGGGGCATCACCTGTGGGCGCACTTCGACGCGATCCGTCCATTGTCCATGCGCCGCAGCTCGCAGTCCATCGCCCACTGGAACCAAGGCGTGGGTGAAGCCCGCCGCGTCGCGGACGAGCACCCGCGCCCGGACGGCGGACGAGTGCTGCTGGAGAACTTCCACCTGCTGGACACCGGCGCAGTGGCCGACATGGCTCCGGGTGCCCGGTGTCCCTTCCTAGGAAGGGAGGCCTGGGTGAGCGCGGAGGGGCGCTTCGATCCCTGCTGCGCACCCGACGCCCAGCGGCGCACGCTCGGCGACTTCGGCGACCTGAAGCTCGTGGGGATCCAGGACGTCTGGACCGGCGATGCCTACCGGCGGCTGCAGGAGACGTACACCGAGCACCCGCTCTGCCGTGGCTGCAACATGCGCCAGCCGGTGGAGGCCGGCCAATGATCCGCTGGGACGAGACGCGCGTCGCGCCCTCGCGCACCCACCACCTCGCGGCGGACGGAGCGCCCCTCTACCCCGCCCGCTTCTCGGAGGTGCTGTCGTTCCACGCGCCAGGGCTGGCCGCAGCGCGGGACGCCTCCGGTGCCTTCCATATCCGCCCCTCGGGTGAGCCCGCCTACATCCGGCGCTTTACGCGAACGTACGGGTTCTACGACGCGCGCGCGGCGGTGGAGGAGGCGGGCCGTGCCTTCCACATCCTCCCTGATGGGACGGACCTCGGCCCCGAACGTTACGCATGGTGCGGCAACTTCCAGGGGAGGCGCTGCACCGTGCGTGGGGAAGGCGGCGAATACTTCCACGTGGACCCCACGGGCATGCCCATTTACCCGGAACGACATGCCTATGCCGGCGATTTCCGGGAAGGGATCGCCGTCGTGCAGGAGCAGACCGGGTACCACATGCATATCGGGGGCGATGGACGGCCGCTGAACGGCCGGCGATTTCTCGATCTGGACGTCTTCCACAAAGGATATGCCCGGGCGAAGGATGCGCGGGGCTGGCACCACGTGAACGGGGACGGCGAGGCGGCCTATGCACGCCGGTTCACGGCCGTGGAGCCGTTCTACAACGGGCAGGCCCGCGTGGAGCGGGCGGACGGCGCGCTGGAGATCATTGACGAGCGGGGAATGACGGTGTGCCGGCTCCCGCAGCCGGTCGAACCGGCTTCGGCACGGTACGCCGATGGATGAGGCGGCGCTGGTCCGCTTCGCGCGATCGCGGCTGGCGCCTGTACTGGGGGAGGAACCCGCAGGCTCCTTCTTCCTCGCGGGAGGGGCTTTCAAGTCACTCCTGCACGGCCGTCC
>DASTVC010000475.1:0-2740 GCA_035759295.1 Longimicrobium sp.
CGGCGGCCGAAGTGCACGGACACGGTGTCGCGCGTCGTGAGCTCGCCACGGTGGATGGGGACAGCAGTCCGCAGCCAGGCTCGTCTCCAACCCCTGCTCCAACCTCCCCCGAAGCGCACCGGAGCCACCTTTCACGAACACCTGATGCGCGATCTTGCGAAGCCCGGGCCCGCGAGAAGGCCAGGGCGTTCCCGCGGGAGTTCGCGCGAGGGTACGGTTCGCGGGATCGCGCATCGGGTGAACCGTCGCGAAGGGCGGCGTAGGGCAGACTCCATCGCGCTCCGGACAGAGATCCTTCGGTCGGCGCACGGGCTGGTACGCGATTCCGCGGGTGTCGAGCAGGCGCCTCCCTCAGGATGACACGTGGGGCAGAATGTCTGAACCCCAACCGGAACGATGCTCGGCAACCCGGTATCATGGTACGCGCAGGCCCTGGAGCGGCGAGCTTTCGTTCTACGACACGGAAGCGGCGCCTTCCGCGGGGGGAAGGCGCCGCTCCGTCCGTCCGCGAGAGCCGGCGCGGCTACGCGGCCAGGGCGTCCACCCGTACGGCCACGGGCAGGGTGGGCTCGATGGTGACGCCCGCCGTGGTCGTGGTGCCCAGCACCTGGAAGGTGTAGGCGCCGGGGCGCGCCGTCGTGGGCAGGGTCACCAGCAGCGTGGAGGCCGCGGTGGTCGTCCGCATGGGCGTAAAGGTGAAGGTGGTGCCCACGGGCAGGTTGCCCTGCGCCTTGAGCGTCACCGCCACGTCCGCCGCGTTGGTCCGGTTCAGCTTTACCGCGAACTTGGCGGATGCGCCCGGGCGCAGCACCGCGGAGGTGGGCGTCACCGCCAGCTTGACGGTGCGCGTTACCGGCGCGGGGTCCACGATCAGCCGCACCGTGGTGCCCTTTACCTCCACGCCGTCAATCTCCGTCCTGCCGCCGATGGACACGGTGAACGTGCCCGCCGGCGTGCCGTCCTGCGTGGTGATCCGCAGCACGGACGCGTTCCCCGTGGGCGCCGCGGGGTCGAACGTGGCCGTGGCGCCGGCCGGCAGCGACGCCGGGTCCACCAGCAGCTGCACCGGCTTGTTGTTGAACCCGGTGCGCTGCAGCGCGAGCGGGAACTCCGCCGTCTGTCCCGCGGCGACGCGCGCCTCCGCCGTTTGCGCCACGATCTGCACCCTGCGGATGCGCGGCTTGACCTCCAGCGGGACCTGGATGGGGCCGTAGGTGAGCCCCGGGAAGCCCAGTGAGTCGCCGGTGATGGCCAGCGTGTACCGCCCCACCGGCGTGACGCGCGTGGTCACCACCGATACCACGGACGGGCGGAAGGTGCGCCCCGGGTTGGGGACGATGGTGGCCACCGCGCCCGGCGGCACGCCGTCGATGCGCAGCTGCACGTCGTCGTCCACCCGGTTGCCCAGGCCGTCGAAGAGCAGCGGGACCACGGGGAACGCCACCGTGCCCCCCGCGGGAACGGCGACCAGAATGGGCTCCACGGCGGGCTCGATCTCCCCCAGCTCCGGCTCGGGGTCCGTCACCGTGAACTCGCCGATCTCCAGGTCGCCGGCGGTGGGCGCGGGCGCGGGCTTCACCTCCACGAACACCGGGTCCGCGGGGATGGCGCGCGTTCCCTCCAGGTTCACCCGGGCCGTCACCACCACCTTGATGTCGCCCGGGCCGATGTCGGGCGGCGTCTGCACGGTCATCCTGCCTGTCTTTTCCGTGATCCGGACGGGGTCGAAGGTCACCGTGACCCCCGGCGGCAGCGCGTTCTTCACCTGCGGGCGCACGGGGACGCCCTTGATGTTCTTGCGCCGCAGCGTGATGTCGAAGGTGGCCGACCCGCCCGGCGCCGTGGGCTGGCGCGTGGGCGCGACGAACACGCGCACCTTGCGCAGGGGAAGGTCGATGTCGATGTCCTGGAAGAACCAGGGCGTCTCCAGCGTGGGCTGCAGGGTGGTGATCCCCTGGAACAGCAGGCGGTACCGCCCCGGCGGCGTGTCGATGGTGGTGGCCAGCGTGGCCACGAAGAGATCGTAGCTCAGCACGAACTCCGGCTGCACCGTCAGCGTGGAGCTCGGCGGCGGATCGCCCTTGAAGATGCGCAGCTCGCGCCCCAGCACCGGCCGCCCCTGCGCGTCGATCAGCTCCGCGACAAAGGAGAAGCGCGCCTCCTCACCCGCGCGGATGCGCGGCACCGGGGGCGGGTCAGCCGCCAGCGGCGCGGGCACCAGCACGGTGCCGCCCGCCCCCGCCAGGGCGGAAAGGGTGTCGTCCGTGAGCCCCAGCGGCCGCGAGATGCCCAGCGCCGCCCCGCCGTCGCCCATCAGCAGCGTGCCGGCCGTCCGCGCCGCGGGGGAGACCTCCGCCGCCAGGAGCGCCGTTTCCCGCGACTCCGCCACGGGCGGCACCAGCGGACCCACCGAGGGGTCGTGGCCGTCCTCGTCGGGCACGCCGGCGTCGGGGTCGCCGTCCGGATCCACCACCGTCACCGACTGCAGCACCAGCCGCCCGCTCACCGGGTCGCCGGAGGGCGCCAGGTAGCGGAAGCCGTTCGCGATGCCGCCGGTGCCGCCGTCGGGGTTCATCACCTCCACGTCCACGTCGCCCGCCGCCGCTCCCGGCGGGGTCACCGCCTGCAGCCGCGTGGGGTCGATGAACAGCGTGGCCGCGTCCCGTCCGCCGACGCGCACGCGGCACCCCGGCTGGAACCCCGTCCCCGTCACGATCACCACCGTGCCGCCGGAGAGCGG
>DASTVC010000476.1:0-2057 GCA_035759295.1 Longimicrobium sp.
CGGCACAGCACGGGTTCACCGCGGCGGAGCTGGAGCGGGAGCGGACGGAGCTGGTGCGCATGTGGGAGCAGATCTACGCGGAGCGCGGAAAGACGCCCAGCGCCGCGTACGCGGGGACCTACGCGGACCACTTTCTCCGTCGCGGCCCGCTGCGCACCATGGAGGACGAGTACGCGGCGAACCTGGCCATCATCCCCACCGTCACGCTGGACGAGGTGAACGCCGCCGCCCGCCGCTACGCCGCCATGCGCGACCGCGTGGTGCTGGTGAGCGGGCCGGAGCGCGCGGGGCTGCAGCGGCCCAGCGAGACGCGGCTCGCGTTCGTCGCGGACTCGGTCACGCGCTCGGAGCTGGCGGCGTACACCGAGACGGTGTCCGACGCGCCGCTGCTGGCCCGGACGCCGGTGCCGGGGCGCATCGTGAAGACCGATTCCACGGCGGAGATCGGGGTGATCCGCTGGACGCTGAGCAACGGCGCGCACGTGGTGCTCAAGCCCACGGACTTCAAGGACGACGAGATCCTGTTCGCCGCGGCCAGCCCGGGCGGCCTCTCGCTCCTCCCCGACAGCGCGCACCTGTGGGGGCGCACGGCGACGGCGGCGGTGCAGCTGGGCGGCGTGGGCGACCTGTCGCTCACCGACCTGCAGAAGCGGCTGGCGGGAAAGGCGGCCGCCGTGGGGCCCAACGTGAGCGACCTGTCGGAGGGGATGAACGGCTACGCGGCGCCGCGTGACGTGGAGACACTTTTTCAGCTCGTCCACCTGTACTTCACCCAGCCGCGGCGCGACACCACGGCGTGGGCGGCGTACCTGCAGCGCGGCCGCGAGTCGCTGCGCAACCGCAACGTGACGCCGGAGTCCGCGCTGGGCGATACGCTGACGTCGATCCTGACACAGGGACACCCACGGGCGCGTCCGTTCACCAGCGCCACGTTCGATTCGCTGAACATCGACCGCTCGCTGGCCATCTACCGCCAGCGCTTTGCCGACGCGAGCGACTTCACCTTCTACTTCGTGGGCACGTTCGATCCCGACTCGCTGCGGCCGCTGGTGGAGACCTATCTCGCCAGCCTTCCCGGCACAGGCACGCACGAGGCCTTCCGCGACCTGGGCATCCGCCCGCCGGGGGGCGTGGTGGAGCGCACCGTCCGCCGCGGCGTGGAGCCCAAGGCGCGCACCGTCCTCGTCTTTACCGGCCCCGCGGAGTTTTCGCGGCAGGCTACGGTGGACATCGGCGGGCTGGCGGCGGCGCTGGAGCTGCGGCTGCGCGAGAAGCTGCGCGAGGAATTGGGCGGCACGTACACGGTGGGCGTGTCGGGCGGCGTATCGCGCGACCCGTACCCGCGCTACACGCTGAACATCGACTTCGGCTCGGCGCCGGAGCGGGTGGACGAGCTGGTGCGGGTGGTGATGGCGGAGATCGACTCGGTGCGCGCGGTGGGCGTGCCGCAGGACGTGGTCGACAAGGTGCGCGAATCCTTCCGCCGCTCGCGCGAGACGGAGATGCGCGAGAACGGCAGCTGGCTGGTTCGGCTGATGACGTACGACCGCAACGGCTGGGACCCGCGCCTGATCAACGAGAACCTGGCGGCCAGCACCGTGAGCGTGGAGCGCGTGCGCGCCGCCGCGCGGCTGTACCTGGACCCCGCGCGCCGCGTGCAGGTGTCGCTGGTGCCGGAGGCGGGGGCGGCGCCCGCGGTGGGGGGATCGACGGCGCCGGCACCGTAGGCCTCCAGGAGCGAATGAACTCGCCGCTGGAACAACGCAAAATCCGCCTGCGCGGATTGTAGCCGCGAGTGCCGCGTGCTACGAACGACGCGGAAGTGCGGACGGTAGATTTCTCAGTCGGCGCCAGAGTATCCGGTGAAGGACGGCTCCACGCGGCGCCTCCTTCGAAATGACAGGTTCGTGCGGTTTATACCGGGTTGCCGAGCATCGTTCCGGTTGGGGTTCAGACATTCTGCCCCCACGTGTCATCCTGAGCGAGGCGCCCGCTCGACACCCGCGGAATCGCGTACCAGCCCGTGCGCCGACCGAAGGATCTCTGTCCGGAGCGCG
>DASTVC010000477.1:0-3992 GCA_035759295.1 Longimicrobium sp.
GTTTCACGTGGCGCCTCCCTCAGAATGACAGCGATCTTCTAATAAAGCGGACGGTGTCATTCCGAGGGAGGCGCGCGCTCAGTCCTTTCGAATTGCACCATGGCCTGTGCGCCGACTGAAGAATCTTCATGCTGGGCGCACGATCCCGTCGGCTACGTCGGCCTCGGCGCGAGAGGCCCCACCCGTTCCCGATAAAGATTCTTCGGTCGGCGCCAGGCTTTCCGCCGAGAAGAAGGCCTCGCGCGGCGCCGACCTCAGAATGACACCGTCCGCTTTAACAGCGCTCGACCTCCGGATCCGTATCCCCTGTCGATGCAAGAAAAACGGCCCGGCGGAGCGTCTGCTCCACCGGGCCGATGTTCTGTGATCGCCCTCGATCAGCCGCGCGTGATGCGGCGGGGGTCGGCGCCGCGGTCGATGCGGTCGGCCAGTTCCAGCAGCGCGGCGAAGGCCTGCTCGGCGGAGGCGTCCAGGTCGCCGATCTCCAGGCGGTCGGCGTCGCTCACGGCGCGCTGCAGGGCGTCGACGGCTTCGCGGATGGCTTCGGCGCGGCTGGTGCGGTCTTCGGTGCCCTCGGTGGGCGTGGGGGCAGACTTGGTCCACCCGCTGCGGGCGCGGCGGCGGCGGCGCACCTTGCTCTCGTAGAACACGCGCCCGGCCTCGGTAAGCAGCACGATGCCGTCGGCCTTGCGGACGAGGCCGCGGCCCTCGAGCGCGCGCACCACGCGGCCGTCCAGGTCGTCGAACGGCACCGGATTCTCCGACAGGGCCAGCTGCCGCAGCATGTCTTCCTGCGTGGTGTTCACGGAGGTGGCGTCCGGCTCCGGCTCCGCGGCGGGAGCCACCTCGCGCGGCTGCATGGGATACGGATCGCGGCGGATGGACGGCGCGGGGGCCGGCGTCTGGCCGCGCTGCAGCGACTGCAGCGCCTTGCGCCCCTCGGGCGTGATGATGGAAAAGCCGCTCAGGCGCTTGATGTAGCGCCGCAGCCCCAGGGAGCGCAGCGCCTCGGCGTCCAGCCGCGCTTCGGAAACGGGCGCGCCCTTCTCCGCGAGCTCCTTGAGCAGGGCGATCTCGGCGGGCGAAATCTCGTCGAACACGGGTCGGGATGTTGGGGGGGGATGCGGAACCCTGTACGAACCATGGCTTCCGATCCGGAAACTTACATCCCAATCGCGCGAAAGGCCAGCACCTGTGCGGCGGGAGCAAGGTTCAGGGGTCGAGATCCGGTTTCAAGGCGCAAGGACGCTGAGCGGTTCCGGGTACTGATCCAGCGCCGCCTGCGCCGCGGCCTGCAGCGTCGCGGCCGTGGCGGCATCGAAGCGCACCGTCTGTGACGCGTTCGGCGCGCGGACGGTGAACGCCGCGGGCATCTCCGCCGGCGCGTGCCCGGACAGGCGCGCGGCGATCACCAGCGCGGCCAGGTAGCTCCCCGCCGGTGTGGGATGCAGCCCGTCGGAGTACAGGTCCAGCCCCGGATCGCGCTCCCACGCCCGCAGCCACGCCGTCGCCGCGGGAAGCATGAGTCCGTTCACCTGCTCCGCGGCCAGCGCGTACGACTCGATGGCGCGGTCGAAGTCGGCTCGGCGCGACTCGGCGGGCCAGACGGAGAACAGCGCAGACCGGCCGCCCTGCGCGCGGACGATGGCGTCGAAGCGGCCGGCGTACTCCAGCAGCAGCGCGCGGCTTTCCCCCAGCGACGACGGGCCCTGCTGCATCACCACGTAGTTCCAGCAGCCGCCGCGGATGGCCCGCGCCGCGCGCCCATCGTTCCAGTGGTCTCGCAGGCTGTAGTCCGGCAGCGCCACCTCATCCACCACCGGCGCCTCCCCGACCGAATCGGCCAGCGCGCGCACCATGTACGGCAGGTCATTCGTGTACGTCAGGCTGTTGCCGATGAACAGGATGCGCATCGGCGCGCCCGACTCCCCATCGCACGAAACCGGTCCCGTCCCGCCGCCGCCGCGGCATGCCAGCAACGTCAGCACCGCCGCGCCCATCATCACGAAACGCATCCTCATCCCCATTCCGTGTCTGGTCGATGTCACTCGTACATCGAACGCGGAGTGCGCGGGAATGCTGCCCGCGTGGGGATGAGTGGCCGCGGGGCGGGATGAAGGGCGCGGCGGATGGCGGAAACAGCTGATCCCCGCCTTGTAGCAGTACGAAAAGACTTGCGCGACCTGCACCGGCCGCGCGACATTTGTTCACAGGCCCGGGGGCTCCCCCTCCCACCCAGCTCCCGGCGTCCGATCCGCAGGCATCACTCCGCCCACCCGCCGCGGGTGGAAACTCCTTCAGGAAACGGCAAACCCGCCGAAAGACGGGGACGCAAAGCTACGAGGCTACCGTGGGCCGCGCCCGCCACGCCAGTCGAGCCGCCGATGAGAGGGACCGTCCCATGCACATCATCAACCGCCTGTTCGGGCGCCACCCCGCGCCACCGACGGACACCGGCCTCACCCCGTCGCACAGCCCCTTCGACGCCACGTACCTGGCGATGGCGAGCGCGCTCACCTTCGGGCTGGAGGCACGGAACGCCAGGCTGTGCTTTGTGGAGCACTGCACCCGCGTCGCCGACCTGGCCGACCACGTGGCCGCCGAGCTGGGCGTGCCGGAGGATGCCCGCGATCTGCTGGGCGCCGCGGCCCGGCTGCACGAGATCGGCATCATCTCCGTTCCGGCGGAGATCCTGGAAGCGCCGACACGGCTCGTCCCGGAGGACCGGGCGCTGATCCGCGAGCACGCGGCCGTGGGGGCCGCGATCGTGCGGGCGACGCATTCGGAGCGCACGGCGCGGCTCGTGGAGCACCAGTACACCGACTTCGCGCGGCTGCAGCAGGTTTTTCCCGACGACGTGGACCTGCTGCTGGCGGGCATTCTGCGCGCGGCGGACGTGTTCGACGCGGTCACCCATCCGCGCCCCTACCAGGACCGGCTGCGCTCCACGCACCGCGAGCGCATCCTGGTGCAGGGCAGCGGCAGCCGCTTTCACCCGCGCGCCGTCGAGGTGCTGCTGCACATGGGCGCGCAGGCCTGACACCGTTTTGCGGTCTGCACTGAAAATCGAACGCAGAGAGCGCAGAGAAGAAAAGAGAGAGCGCAGAGGACTGACGAAGGGGATCCTCTGCGCTCTCTCGTTTGAACTCTGCGCTCTCTGCGTTGAATTTTTGCCGGGCCTGCACACCGGACGGGGAGGATTCGGTATGACGCGGAGTCGATGGGGGACACGGGGAAACCAGCCTCTCTCGATGCTCGCGGCTCCGTGCGAGGCCATCTTTCCAGGCGCGTGGCATTGCCGGAGGGCGCCGCCAGACGTATCCTCCGGCGCCCAATGTGAATCGAGCTCAATCCATCCGCTGTCCCATGAAGCGCTTCGCTGCCTACGATCCGCCCGAGTACCACAACTGGTCCGCCGATCCCGCGCTGGTAAAGGCCTGCCGCGAGTGCATCACCGCCAACCCGCGGCGCGAGGAAGTGGTGCGCGGGCTGGGCGAGGAGCAGCTGCTGGACCTGTACGCCGGCCTGCTGCGCAACCGCCTGCACGACATCATGCTCAAGCGGTGGGTCAAGAGCGGGGTGATCAGCAAGGCGTGGCTGGGCGTGGGTGAGGAAGCGACGACGGTTGGTCCCGTGCACGCGCTGCGGCGGACGGGGCCGGACCGCGACGTGGTGGCGCCCATGATCCGCAACTCGGGCGCCTGCCATGAGATGGGGATGCCGGTGGCCGACATCTTCCGCAGCTACCTGGGCACGGCCGACAGCCCGTCCATGGGCCGAGACCTGCACGTGGGCGCGCTGGAGCACGGCGTGCTGCCGCCCATCAGCCACGTGGGCGACGTGGTGCCGGTGATCAGCGGGATCGCACTCTCGTTCAAGCAGCGCGGCGAGGATCGGGTGGGGATGACGTGGACGGGCGATGGATCGACCAAGACCGCCGCGTTCCACGAGGGGATCAACTTCGCGGCGGTGCTGCGGCTGCCGGTGATCTT
>DASTVC010000478.1:0-6451 GCA_035759295.1 Longimicrobium sp.
GTCATGGGCACGGCGTCCTGGAGCTGCGTCCGGCCCATTTTCAAGATGTCCGAAAACTCGCGCCCCTTCGCGTTGAACGCCGCAATCAGCTGCTTCATCGCCGCGACCAGACGCTGATTGCCGAGCGCCATGCCGACATGGAGCGCGGTCGGATACGCATCGTTGGTGGACTGGCTGAGGTTGACGTGGTTGTTGGGATGCACCACCTCGTACTCGCCCTTGTGGTGCCCCAGCAGCTCCAGCGCCCGGTTGGCGATCACCTCGTTGGCGTTCATGTTGGTGGACGTCCCCGCCCCGCCCTGCACCACGTCCACCACGAACTGCTCGTGCAGCTTGCCGTCGCGCACCTCGCGGCAGGCGCGGACGATGGCGTCGGCCACCTCCTCCGTCATCAGCCCCAGCTCCTGGTTGGCCAGCGCCGCCGCCTCCTTTACCGCCGCCAGCGCGTTGACCAGGTAGGGATACTGGCCGATGGGGATGCCGGTGATAGGAAAGTTCTCCGTGGCCCGCAGCGTCTGCACGCCGTAGTAGAGGTCCACGGAGACCTGGCGCTCGCCCAGCAGGTCGTGCTCGGTGCGCGTCTCGCCGGACAGGTAGCCGGAGCCGCGCCCGCTGAGCAGCGCGTTGGCAATGCGCAGCCGCGACGAGATGACCTGCGCGGCCGCCATCACCAGCTTGCCGTACAGCCGCGGCTCCGCCTGCGCGAGTTCCGCGATGCGGGTGCGCGGCACCTCCACCAGCTCCGCGTCCTCCGTCACCAGGGCGCTGGTGCTGTGGGGATAATCGTCCAGAAAGGTCCCCTCGCCGTAGCTTTCCCCCGCGCCAAGGACGTGCAGCACGTTGGTGCGGTCGCCCTTGATGATCTGCACGCGCCCCTGCACCAGCACGCCGAACGCGCGGCGCGGCTGGTTTTCGCGGAAAAGGTAGCTGCCGGCGGGGGATCGGCGCGCCTCGGCGCCGTCGGCCAGCACGCGCACCTCGTCGTCGCTCAGGCCGCGAAGGGCGCTCTGGGCGCGAAGCACGTCGAACACGGAAGCGTCGGTCGTCATCGGCTCTGTCGTCGTCATCCACCGAACCGGCGGAAAGGGGCGGAGGTGCCGGCTTTTGGCAAGCCTCGGGACAATTTTCCCCGGGCGGGCGCAACGTAGCGGCCCGGGGCGGATGGATCAAGACGCGGCGCCGTCATCCATCCGCTCACTAACTCCTTGCTGGAACGGAGATTGCACCCCTTTAGCGCCCCAGATTCGGAACCTTCCCGCACCCCGGTGCGGGCGACGCAACCCGAACTCCAGGAGGTCCAGATGGCGCTGTTCGACCGCAACGACAACGACCGTGGCCCGCGCGGCATGGGCGACAGCCGCGGCTACGACGGGGGCGACTACCGGGGAATGAACCGGCCGCTGGGCAACCGCAGCCGCGAACGCGAAGGGCTGTGGGCCAACTCCTTCTCGGACGGCGCGTGGACGGCCGACGCGGCCGACCGCACCGAGCGCGACTGGCACCTGGGCCACAGCGGGGGCCGCGGCCGCTACGACAGCGACATCCGCCCGGCGCAGGCCGGCTGGCGCGCGGGCGGCATGTCGGGCGGGCCGGGGATGAACCGCGGCGGCATGGACCGCGACCGCGGCTGGAACCTGGGCGGCGGCGACCGCGAGTGGGGCCACAACTGGGGCTCAGGCGGCATGGACCGCGGCTACACGGCGGGCGGCATGGACCGCGACCGCGACCCGGACCGCGGAATGGGCCGCGGCGGCGGCTTTCTGGACCGCGCGCAGAACGCCGTGCGGCGCGGCTGGGACCGCGTTGAGGAGCGGTTCGACCGCGACGACAGCATGCACATGGGCGGAGGGTCCATGCGCGGGGGCACCAGCTGGGCCGGCGGCTACGACCGCGACTACGGCATGCGCGGCGAGAGCGGCGTGCGCGGCTACCGCGACGACGAA
Source organism: Longimicrobium sp. (assembly GCA_035759295.1). GTDB lineage: Bacteria > Gemmatimonadota > Gemmatimonadetes > Longimicrobiales > Longimicrobiaceae > Longimicrobium. The sequence goes on from DASTVC010000478.1 coordinate 1,944, forward strand.
GGCCACTACGGCACGACGGGCGCGGACGGCATGGGCCGCGGCTACGGCGCCACCGGCTACCCGTCGGGCGGAATGAGCCGCTACGGCGCCGACTACGACCGCGGGATGATGGACCGCGGCGACCTGGACAGCGACCGCGGGTACCGCAGCCGCCAGCAGATCGACAACGGCGACCCGTTCGGCGACCGCCAGAGCCGCACCCCCATCCGCGTGGTGGAGGGCAACCGCGGCCGCTACGACCAGGGCTTCCGCGGCGGCCGCAATAGGTTCTGATCCGCGGCGGCGCCGCGGACGCACATCGGCCCCGCCCCTCGATCGAGGGGCGGGGCCGATGCGTTTCCACTCCTTACCCCAATCCCAAACCGGTGGTTGTAGACGATCGGTGTCATTCTGAGGAAGGCACCCGCTCCGAGCTCGCGGAACCGCTCGCCAGCCCGTGCGCCGACCGAAGAATCTCTTTCGGAAACGGGCGAGGCCCTTCGCGCCAGGGCCAGTCGTAGCCGACGGGATGGCGCGCCCAGCCGGCAGATTCTTCGGTCGGCGCACAGGCTCTGGTACATCCCGACAGGATCGAGGGTGCGCCTTCCTCAGAATGACACCGGCCGCCGGAGGGAGTGAGCACCCTTTCCGAGGCGGAACGTACTCCTGTCGGGATCGCGCGGTTCTCCGATTACGGCGCGACGGTCACCGTGCCCGTCATCCCCAGCGACTGGTGGGGGTTGCAGTGGTAGTGGTACGTCCCCGCCGCGGCAAAGGTGTGCTCGAACGTCGCGTTGGGGGGAAGGAACGCATCGTCCCAGCCGCCGGCGGGGGTGCCCGCGTCGGGCGTGACGGTGTGGTCGCCGCCGTTGTTTACCCACCGCACGGTCATCCCCGGCTGAATGGAAAGGTTCTGCGGGGTGAAGTTGGTCCCCCCCGCGGCGATGCGCACCCCGCGCTTCAGGTCCCACGAGGCGGTTGCCGTCTGCCCGGCCGAGACGACGACGCTCTTGGTGATCGCGTCCGACGCGTTGGCCGTGATGTAGCCGTTGGGCACCGTGATCGAGATGTTGGGCGACCCCGTGGGCACGTTGGCGATGGAGAAGTTGCCGGCCGCGTCCGTGGTGGCGCTCCCCGCGCCGGCCGCGCTGACGGTTACCCCCTGCACCCCGGTGCCGCCGGCCGTCACCTGTCCCGCGACGATGCCGAACTGAGGGTTGGTGCCGCCACCGCCACCGCCACCGCCGCCTCCTCCCCCACCCCCTCCGCCGCCTCCACCACCGCCGCCGCTGCAGGCGGCGAGCACGGTGGCGGCCAGCAGCAGGGCACCGAACGGACGGAGCGAACGATGGATCGTGATCATGGGCATACCCTCGCGCAGGGGGGTGATGGGCGGCGGCGTGGGGCCGCTGCCCGTGAAAAGCCGGCGGACGCGTTGAAGCACGCGCCCGCCGGTGTTAGATTTCCGGGTTGATTTCCGAAACCGACGAGCGAAGAACCATGAGCAGGTTGAGCGACGAGGTCCGCCGCCGGCGGACCTTTGCCATTATCAGCCACCCCGACGCGGGCAAGACCACGCTGACGGAGAAGCTGCTGCTGTACGGCGGCGCCATTCACCTGGCGGGGAGCGTCAAGGCGCGCCGCGCCGCGCGGCACGCCACCTCCGACTGGATGGCGATGGAGCAGGAGCGCGGCATCTCCGTCACCAGCTCCGTGCTCCAGTTCGAGTACCTGGGGCGGGCCATCAACCTGCTCGACACCCCGGGCCACCAGGACTTCAGCGAGGACACCTACCGCACGCTGATGGCGGCCGACAGCGCGGTGATGCTGCTGGACAACCGCAAGGGCGTCGAGGAGCAGACCCGCAAGCTGTTCGAAGTCTGCCGCCTGCGGAAAACGCCCGTGTTCACCTTCGTCAACAAGTGCGACCGGCCGGGCGAAAGCCCGCTCAAGCTCATCGACGACGTGGAGCGCGAGCTGGGGATGAAGTGCTATCCCATGATGTGGCCCATCATCGACGGCGACCGCTTTGTGGGCGTGTACGACCGCGTGACGGAGAACGTGCATCTGTTCGAGCGCGGCGAGGACCATGGCCAGTCGCGCGTGGACACCCACACCGGCTCGCTGTACGACGACCACATCCAGGCCGCCATCCCCGACGGCGCCATGAACCAGCTGATGGAGGACCTGGAGCTGCTGGATATGGCCGGCGCGGACTTCAGCCGCGAGGCGTTCCTGGCCGGCGAGGTGTCGCCCGTCTTCTTCGGCAGCGCGCTCACCAACTTCGGGCTGGAGCCCTTCCTGCGGCGGTTCCTGGACCTGGCGCCGGAGCCGGCGCCGCGGGAGTCCACCACGGGGATGATCGACCCGCTCAAGCCGGAGTTCACCGGCTTCGTGTTCAAGATCCAGGCGAACATGGACCCCAAGCACCGCGACCGCATCGCCTTCGTGCGGGTGTGCTCGGGGCGCTTCGAGGCGGGGATGCAGGTAAAGCACGTGCGCAGCGGCAAGCCCCTGCGTCTGGCCTCGCCCACGCAGTTCATGGCGCGCGAGCGCACGCTGATCGACGAGGCATGGCCGGGCGACGTGATCGGCATCCACGACCGCGGCAACCTGCGCATCGGCGACACGCTGAGCGCCGACGGCGACCTGGAGTTCGGCGGCATCCCCCGCTTCAGCCCCGAGCACTTCGCCCGCATCCTCATCACCGACCCGCTCAAGCGAAAGCAGCTGGACACCGGGCTGCAGCAGCTGTCGGAAGAGGGTGCCGCGCAGGTGTTCTACGCCGAGTCCATCACCGGCCCGGCGCCCATCGTAGGCGCCGTGGGCCAGCTGCAGTTCGACGTGCTGCTGCACCGGCTGGAGCACGAGTATGGCGTGCGCGCGCGGCTGGAGCGCATGCCGTACGTGGCCGCGCGCTGGGTAGAGGCGCCGCCCGCCGAGATCGACCGCCTGGCCGGCGGCCACGGCCGCATCCTGGTGTACGACGCCAAGCAGAAGCCGCTGGTGCTGTTCGACAGCGAGTGGACCATGCGCACCACCATCGAGCGCGAGAAGGGGATCGCGTTCCACGACGTGGCGCCCTGATCCGCGGCGGCCGGATCGGCGATCCTGTGGATGGGGACGGATGCGCGTGCTCATGCCCCGCTGCAGGGCAAGCGCGGCTCCGCATGCGGATGATTGGCCCGGAACGCGGTTAGTCGCTGCGGCGTATCGGCTTACGGAAAACAGAATTTTAGATGGATGGAAAACAGGGTGTCCCGCGGCGGGACACCCTGTTGTTTTGTGGGGCAACGACAATCCTTCCAACCCCGATCATCGCCCTTGAAATCCTCGATCACTTTGTACACCTTTGCCGCGCAGCTCACCCGCTGACAGGCGCAGTCTCATTACACTGGGGGAGAAAAAATGAAGCGGCCCAGAAAGACACGCGCGATAATTCCCTCTCCGTCCGCCGCATTGCCCGCCGATCCGCAGATCGTCGATCCGGGCCTGCTGGGCGACATTCGCTCGCTGATCGAGTCTTCACGCAGGCAGGTGGCCCAGTACGTAAACTCGGCGATGGTGGTGACGTACTGGAGTGTGGGCGACCGGATCAGGCGCGAGGTCCTGGGACAGGAGCGCGCGGAATACGGAAAGCGTCTGATCTCCCAGCTCGCGACCGAGCTGACCGCTCAGTACGGGTCCGGATTTTCTCGCACCAACCTCTTCAACATGCTGCGGTTTGCGGAGCTTTTTCCCAACTTTGAGATTGTCCAGACACTGTCTGGACAATTGAGCTGGACCCACGTCAACCAGTTGCTCTACGTCCCGGATCCCCTGGCGCGCGAGTTCTACGCGCGCATGTCGATTGCCGAGCGGTGGAGCGCGCGCACGCTCCGGGAGAAGATCCAGGGGATGCTCTTCGAGCGGACGGCAATCTCGCGGAAGCCCGAGTCCGTCGTCATCAAGGAGCTGGAGGCGCTGCGCGACGAGGACCGCATGAGCGCGGATCTCGTTTTCCGCGACCACTACGTGCTCGACTTTCTGGGCCTCAAGGACGCCTACGGGGAACGCGACCTGGAAGAAGCCATCCTGCTCGAGATCGAGTCGTTCATCCGAGAGCTGGGGACCGACTTCACCTTCGTGGCGCGACAGAAGCGCATGACGATCGACGGCGTGGACTACCGGCTGGACCTGCTCTTCTTTCACCGCCGGCTCCGGTGCCTGATCGCCATCGACCTCAAGCTGGGCCGCTTTCACGCGGGGGATAAGGGGCAGATGGAGCTGTACCTGCGCTGGCTGGACAAGAATGACCGCAATGCCGGCGAAGAGCCGCCGCTGGGGCTGATCCTGTGCGCGGGAAAGTCCCAGGAGCACGTAGAGCTGCTGGAGCTGGACAAGAGCAGCATCCGCGTCGCCGAGTACGTGACGGAACTGCCACCGCGAGAGGTGCTGGGGCGCAAACTGCACGCCGCCATCGCCGCCGCCCGTAGCCGCGTCGACGTGCTCCCGCCGGAACTCGCGCCGGGAGAACCGGGCGACGAGCC
>DASTVC010000479.1:0-2004 GCA_035759295.1 Longimicrobium sp.
GTGCGCAGCTCGTCGTGCAGCTTCGCCTCTGCTTCCGGATGCAGCGAGAGCAGGTGCCAGGTCCAGGCGAGCGCGTTGGCCGTCGTCTCGTGCCCGGCCAGGAACAGGGTCAGCAGCTCGTCGCGCAGCTGCAGGTCCGTCATCCCCCCGCCGTCGCCCTCGTCGTCGCGCGCGGCAAGGAGCATCCCCAGCAGGTCGTCGCGCTCTTCCGTCGATGCGCGGCGCTCGGCGATGGCGCGGTAGATGGTGGCGTCAAGCCGCGCGCGGGCCCGGCGCATCCGCCGCGTGCCGGGGACGGGCAGGCGGTCCAGCAGCGGCGACAGCGGGTTGTGCAGCCGGTCGAACAGCCCCAGCGCGTCCGTCAGCGCCCGCCCGATCTCGTCCGCCTCGCCCTCCACGTCCACCCCCATCAGCGTCATTCCCGCAATGGCCAGGGTAAGGCGGTTCATCTCGCGGGTGGCATCCACCTCCATCCCCGCGCGCCAGCGGCCGGCCGCGTCCTCCGCGTAGCGCACCATCGTGTCTCCCATCGCGGAGATGCGGTCGCGGTGGAACGCGGGCTGGGAAAGGCGGCGCTGGCGCAGGTGAAAGTCGCCCTCGCTGGTGAGCAGCCCCTCGCCCAGCAGCGCGCGGGCGCGCTGCAGCGCAAAGCTCTTGATGAAGTTGCGGTTGTGGGTGACCAGGACCTCCCGCGCCATCTCCGGGTGGCCCAGCACGTACAGCCGCCGCTTGCCCAGGCGCGTCATGGCCACGTCGCCCCAGCGCGCGTTCAGCCGGCGGATGGCCTGCAGCGGGTTGCGCCCGAAGCGGATGACGCGCAGAAAGCTCCCGCGCGGCGGCGGGCCGGGCGGGTCGGGGAGGGTGGCGGGATCGGGGCCGCCCGCGGACGGGGCGGCCGCCGGCGGGCGCGCGGGGGGCGGCGCCAGGCTCATCGGCTCAGTGGATGGGGGTGCCGATGCGCTTCCACCGCGCCGCCGTGATGAACGCCGGGAAGGGCGCGCCGGCCTGCTTGTCGAACGAGTAGTAGATGAACAGCGGCTTGCCGCGCACTACGCGGCGGGGGATGGGCCCCATGAAGCGCGAGTCCAGCGACTGGTCGCGGTTGTCGCCCATCAGCCAGTAGTGGCCGGCGGGGACCACCAGCGGGCCCCAGTTGTTGCGCGTGGGATGGTAGGCGCGCGCGTCCACGCCGGGGAGCAGCAGCGGCAGGTGGTTCCGGGCGCCGTACGCCTCCTGCTTGATGGTGGGGTCCATCATCCCGAAGCCCTCCATCGGGATCTCGTCGTCCAGCGCCAGGTCGAAGTGCGCGTACCGCTCCGTCACCCGGCGGCCGTTGCGGAACAGCACCCCGTTGGCCATCTGCAGCGTGTCGCCCGGCACCCCGATCACCCGCTTTACCACGTCGATCTGCGGCTCGTTGTACGTGGGGCGAAAGACCACGATCTCGCCCCGGTGCGGATCACGCAGGGCGGGGAGCTTGATGTCGGTAAAGGGGATCGTGGCGCCGAACAGGGCATTGTTCGCCATCAGGTAGTCGCCCACCAGCAGCGTGCCCTCCATGCTCTCGGAGGGAATGGAGTACGCCGTGACGATGAAGGTGCGGATGACGAAGAACAGCAGCACCGCCACCAGGACGGACTTGAGCCCTTCCAGCGGCCCGCTCGCGTTGCTGTCGAGCGACGCCGCGCGCCCGTCCTTGCTGGCCTTTGCCTTCTTGTCGCGCTCCTTGGAGCGGAGCCTGCCCTTGAGCTCCGGGCGCGCGCCCGGCTCGCCCGAGGTGGCGGCCAGGAGCTTGGGCGCGTTGCGGCTGCGGGAGTTGGACACGATGAGGCGGTCTAGCGGAAAGACGGCCTGCGGAGAGCGCGCGGAGCGGGCTGCCGGCGGCCGTGCGGGTGAATCGTCGAATATCCGCCGCGCCGCCGTTCTGCACAACGGCGCGGGCCCGGTTGGGTACGCCGGTCCCCGCCGAAAGTTTCCGCCCCGCGCGCGTGCAAGGCCCTGGGG
>DASTVC010000480.1:0-4281 GCA_035759295.1 Longimicrobium sp.
ACACCTTCGTCAGTCCTCTGCGCTCTCTCGTTTCTCCTCTGCGCTCTCTGCGTTCCATCCTCATTGCAGACTGCACACGGAATCCGTAGAAACGGTATCAGTCGCGCGCCCCGTCTGCGACGGGGAGGCCCTCTCCCCCGCCGTCTTCGCCGCTCGTTCCTCGCGGCTCGGGGCGACCCCTCCCCCAAACTGCGGGGGAGGGGTGTCTTAGGCTATTTCCGCCGCGGCTTTGTATCCGCCCCAGCTGATGCCTCTGCCCGCTTCCGCAGCTTCGTCGCCGGCTTGGCTGGCACCGCATCCTCCGTGGCTTTCGCCGCCGCCGGAGCGCGCTTTCCGCGCTTGTTATCCGCCACCGCGGGAGACGAATCCACCGTGGCCGCAGCCTGCTTACGCGGCTTTGCTGCGGTCTTCGCGGGGGGTGCCGTATCCGAGGTCCTGGCTGGCGCTGTCGTGCGCTTCCGGGGCTTCTTCGCCGTCTCGGCCGCGGCGTCCGCGACCGGAGCCGCCGCACGCTTGCGGGGCTTGGTGGCAACGGGCTGATCCGCGGCGGCGGCGCGCTTCCGTGGCTTCGCCGCGGGCTTGGCGGGAGCCGCCTCGTCCGAGGCCGGCGCGCGCGTGCGGGTCTTCGACGCGGAGGTGGCCGGAGCGGCTTTGGCGGAAGACGTGGCGCGCTTGCGCTTCGGCGCGGGCGGAGCGTCGGCGTCCGGCGCGACGTCCTCGCCGCCGGGGAGGGCGAAGCGGGCGAGCATCTGGCGGACGTCCTCGATCCGGGCGCCGGGGTGCCGCTCCAGGATCAGGCAGACGATGCCCGCGACGCCCGGCGCCGCGAAGCTGGTGCCGTGGCGCACCACGCGCTCGCCGCCCACCCACAGCACCGGCCGGTCCACGCCCCATCCCACGCACTCCATGGCGTGCTCTGCCCGGTAGTGAAAGTGGTAGGGCGAGTCGAAGCGCGCGGCCGAGACGCCGATCACGTTCTCGAAGATGGCGGGGTAGCTCCAGTCGTTGGCGTTGTGCCCCGCCGCCACCACGATGATCCCCGCCTGCCGCGCCCGCTCGCAGGCGCGGTACAGGGCGTGGAGCGTGCCCTCCAGCCGCGTGCCCAGGCTCACGTTGATCACCTGCACGCCCGCCTCGATGGCCCACTCCAGCGCCGTCTGCAGCGTTCCCGGCGAGGTCTCGAGCGTGTTGCCGAACACCTTTACGGGGATGATGCGCGCGTCGGGCGCCACGCCGAGGATCACGTCGGCGCAGGCGGTGCCGTGGCCCAGCACGTCGTGGTCGTCGTCGTTGCGCGCCAGCGCAAAGTCGTCGTCGGGGTCCACGAAGCCCACGCCGGGGAGCACCCGCGGGTCGTCGATGGTGCGGTCCCAGCCGCTGTCGAGCACCGCGACCAGGATGCCGCTGCCGGTGGCGCCGCCCAGCTCGTCCCGCACCCACTCCGGCGGCGCCGTCTGCGCCGCCTGCACGTCCGCCACCTGGATCACTTGCGGTTCAGCTTCTCCATGAGGTAACCCCACGCCAGCTCGGCCATCTTGCCCGAGCGGGTGACTACGTTGGCCTGCACGCTGTAGCCGCGGCGAAACCGGTCGATCTCGTCGCGCTGCACCTGGCCGCGGTCCAGCGACGCCACCACGCGGTACAGCCCCGTGCTGGCGCGCGCGGCCGTCGCCCCCGCCGCCGCGTCGCCGCCGGGCGGGGTGTACGGCTCGGCCGAGGCGTGCGTCACGCGCCCCTCCAGCTGGCGCCGGTCGCGCTGGTCGAACGCCTGCACCTCGAGCCGCACCCGGTCGCCCACCTTGATCTTGTGGACGTCGCGCTCGGGGACCAGCATGGTCACCCGCCACTCGCCGATCTCGCCCACCTCCAGCAGCGTCTCGCCCTCGCGCACGTACGCGCCGGCCAGCCGCTCCAGCTGCTCGGTAAGCACCACGCCGTCGGCGGGGGCGGTGATGGTGGCGCGGCTGATGCGCTCGCGCACCTCGCGCATCTGCGCCTGCAGCCGCGCCATCTCGGTGTCCGCGCGGCGCTCGTCGAAGCCGCGCAGCGACAGCATCTCGGTCTCGGTGCCGTTCAGCCGCATGTCGGCCTCGGCGGCGCGCACGTCGCCGACGGCCTGGTCCAGCATCACGTGCCCGCCGGGGCGCCACGCCGTGAGCAGCGAGTCCATGTTGGTGCCAAAGCCGTGCTCCACCATCCGCTGCATCAGGACGGCGCGGGCGCGGGTAAGCCGGGCCTGCGCGGCGTCGCGGCGCTCCTGCTGCTGGCGGCGTTCCATGGGCGTGCCGGCCAGCGAGCGGTCGCGGTCGATCTGGGCCGCGCTGTGCTGTGCCTGCAGCTGCGCCAGCTGCGTCTCCAGCGCCAGCACGTCCAGGCGGATGACCACCTCGCCCGCCTTGACCGTGTCGCCGCTGTGCACCAGCACCTCGCGGATGGGGCCGGCGGCCTCGGCGCGCACGGGCCACACGTTCACCGGCTCCAGCACCCCCGCCGACTTTACCGTCACGTCCATCGACACCAGCAGCGCGACGACGATCGCGCCCAGGAACAACAGCCCGATGACGCCCAGCGTCACCGACACCGCACGCTTGACGAACAGGCCGCCCGGCTGCCCCTCGTCGCCCAGGTGGGGCAGGCGAAGGGGAATGACGTCGGGGGCGGTTGCTCTTGCCTGGCTCATGCTCGTGGATTGCTGACGTTGCCGCAGGAGAATCCTTCTATCCCTTCCGCGTCGCGTGAGACGAGGGAAGGGAAGGACGTTCTTCGGATCCGGATGATGACGACGGCCGGGTCCCCCCATCCTCCGCCCCTCCGGCAGACAACACCAGGGAAGCGAGAACTTCAATCGTGCGGATCAGGCGACCGGATCACGCTCGTCCCGTACCTTCGTACCCTCGTACCTTCGCACTCACGCACTCACGCACTCACGCACTCACGCACTCACGCACTCACGCACTCACGCACTCACGCACTCACGCACTCACGCACTAACGCACTAACGCACTAACGCACTAACGCACTAACCCACTAACGCACTAACGCACTCACCCCGCCACCGGCCCCACCGCCCGCAGCCGCCGTCCGTCGTCCAGCGCGGCCTCGCCTCCGCCCAGCAGCTGGCGGTAGGCCTCGGAGTCGCGCAGGAGGTCGGCGTGCGTGCCGGTCGCGGTCACGCTGCCGCTTTCCATGACGATGATCTGGTCCGCCAGGGCGGCCGTCTGCACGCGGTGGGTGACGAAGACCACCGTCTTGCCCTTGAGCCGCGAGAACAGGTCGCGCAGGATCTCCGACTCGGTGGTCATGTCGATGTTGGACGTGGCCTCGTCCAGCAGCAGCACCGGCGCGTTGCGGATGAAGGCGCGGGCCAGCGCCAGCCGCTGCCGCTGCCCGCCGGACAGGGTGCTGCCCCACTCGCCCACCGGGGTGTCGTACCCCTCGGGGAGGTCCTTGATGAGCTCCTCCAGCCGGCACAGCCGCACGGCGTCGTCCACCTCGGCCCGCGTGGGGTTGTCGGCCCCCATCGTAAGGTTGTCCCAGATGGTGCCCTGCATGAGCGCGAACTCCTGCCACACCACCGAGATCTGCCGCCGCAGGTCGGGCAGGCTGATGGAGGTGGCGGGGATGCCGTCGAAGAACACCTGGCCGCTGACCGGCTCCTCCATCCGCGTAACCAGGCGCAGCAGCGAGCTTTTTCCCACGCCGCTGTGGCCGACGACGGAGGTGATCATTCCCCGCGGAAAGTGCAGGTTCACGCCGCGGATGACCAGCTTTTCGGGCGTGTAGCCGAACGACAGGTCCCGCATGCGGATGTCGCCGTCCAGCACGTTCCTGATGGGCGGGACGGGGTCGTACGCCGTGGAGGGGTCCTGCTCGGTGGGCGCGTCGAGGTACTCGAACATGCGCCCCAGGTTCACCGCCGACTGCTGGAAATCGCTGAACAGCCCGGTGATCTGCGCCAGCGGGTTGTACAGGTAGCCGATGTACGCGCTGAAGGCGATGTAGTCGCCCAGCGACATCTCGCCCGCGATCAGCAGCCGCCACGCGTACCAGGTGTACAGCCCCGTCCCCGCCGAGCGGATGATGCCGTTGATCCCGTTGAAGATCTGGCTGTATCCGCCCGCCTTGAGCTGCACGTTCAGGGCGGCCTTCATCTGGCTGTTGGCGCGGTCGTACACGTAGTGCTCGCGCGCCAGCGTCTTGAGCGAGCGGATGTGGCTGAGCACCTCGACCTGGAACGCGCCCAGGTCGGCGTACGCCTCGGCGCTGCGCTTCCAGTACTTG
>DASTVC010000481.1:0-4677 GCA_035759295.1 Longimicrobium sp.
GCGGTACGCAGCGGTTGTGGCGGCCACGATGGCCGTGGTCGGGACCCTGGTGTTCGCCCGGGACGGACGCAGCGAGGCGGCGCCGGAGGCCCGTGCCGCCGCCGCGCAGTCGGTGCCCGCGCGGCTGGCGCAGCAGCCCGCCGCCGGCCAGGCCGCGTCGCAGGAAGACTTTCGCTGGACGGGCCGCCTGGCGCGGGGCCAGCAGATCGAGATCCAGGGGATCGTGGGCGACGTCCGCGCCGAGATCGCGTCGGGCGACCAGGTGGAGGTCGTGGGCCGGCGCAGCGGCGAGGACGCGGACCGCGTGCGCATCGAGGTGGTGGAGACGCGGAACGGCGTGATCGTCTGCGCCATCTATCCCACCCGTGGCGAGTGGCGCGGCAACCGCGGCACCGGCAGCCACCGCGGCCAGGATTCCTGCCACAACGAGGACAACGACCACAACAACGACGGGGACCACGACGGCGGCGAGATCGACGCCGAAGATGCGCGCGTGGACTTTACCGTCCGCGTGCCCGCCGGGGTGAAGTTCGCCTCGCGCACGGTCGCGGGCGACGTGAGCGCCACCGGGCTGCGCAGCGCCGTGGACGTGGCGACGGTAAGCGGCGAAGTGCGCGTGTCCACCACCGGCACCGCCCGCGCCGCCACGGTGAGCGGCGACGTGACGGCGACGTTCGGCGAGACGGACGGCGAGGAGATGGAGTTCGCCAGCGTGAGCGGCGACGTCATCCTGCGCCTGGCGGGCGACGTGAACGCGGAGGTGAGCGCGCACACCCTGTCCGGCGACATCCAGTCCGACTTCGACCTGAGGATGAAGGGGGAGGATGAGGATGACGACGACGGCTTCCACATCCAGATCGGCAGCGAGGCCACGGGGCGGATCGGGCGCGGGGGGCCGGAGCTGAGCGTGAACACGGTGAGCGGGAACATCCGGCTGGAGCGGGTGCGGTAGGAACTGCAGGGAATAGGGAATAGGGGCGACGGCGAAACTGGAGCGCCGGGCGTTCGTAGGGGGGAGGAACAAGGAGCGGAGCGCATCCGCCTTGCACACATAGATCGCGGGACAGGCCGGGGAGGAGGGACCACGCGTCCGCCTCCCCGGCTTTTTTGTGTCCGTGGGGATTGACGGGAGGGGGGACGCGGGCGAAGAATGGAGCGGATTCCCGTCCCCCATCATCCCTGAGGTCCCATGAAGCTCAGCCGCACGCTGCCCCTGCTGGGCGCGTTCACGCTGGCGTCGCTGCCGCTGGCCGCGCAGGCCGCCGACCCGCGCGTGGCCGCCGCCGTGGAGCGCCTGGCCCCGCGCATCACCGAGATCCGCCACGACCTGCACCAGCACCCGGAGCTCAGCAACCGCGAGACGCGCACGGCCGGCGTGGTGGCCGCGCACCTGCGCGCGCTGGGGATGGAGGTGCGCACCGGCGTGGCGCACACGGGCGTCGTCGGCATCCTGCGCGGCGGACGGCCGGGGCCCGTGATCGCCGTCCGCGCCGACATGGACGCGCTGCCGGTGACGGAGGAGAACACGCTGCCGTGGAAGAGCACGGTGCGCAGTGAGTACCTGGGCAACGCGGTGGGCGTGTCGCACGCCTGCGGGCACGACGTGCACACGGCGGTGCAGATGGGCGTCGCCTCCGTGCTCGCGGGGATGCGCCAGGAGATTGCAGGCACGGTGGTATTCATCTTTCAGCCCGCCGAAGAGGGCGCGCCTCCGGGTGAGCAGGGCGGCGCCAAGCTGATGCTGGACGAGGGGGTGTTCACCGACCTGCGGCCGGAGGTGGTGCTGGGGCTGCACACCTTTGCGCACATGCCCACGGGCAAGGTGGGGTACACGCCGGGGCCGGCCATGGCGGCGTCGGACCGCTTCGTCATCCGCATTCACGGGCGGCAGGCGCACGGCGCGTCGCCGCACCTTGCCATCGACCCCATCGTGATGGCGTCGCAGGCGGTGATGGCGCTGCAGACCATCCGCTCGCGCAACCTCTCCCCGTTCGAGCCCAGCGTGGTGACGGTGGGGATGATCCGCGGCGGCGAGCGCATGAACATCATCCCCGAGCAGGTGGAGCTGCAGGGCACCGTGCGCACCTTCGACCCGCGCGTGCAGGACGAGGTGGAGCGGCGGATGCGCGAGATCCTGGACGGCGTGACGCGCGCGGGCGGCGGCACCTTCGAGCTGCAGTACGACCGCGTTACGCCGGTCACGGTGAACCAGCGCGAGCTGTCCGCGCGGCTGCGGCCCACCATGGAGCGGCTGATGGGCGCCGAGAACGTGCTCGAGATCCCGCCGACCACGGGCGCGGAGGACTTCGCGTTCTTCGCGAACACGGTTCCGGGCTTCTTCTACCGGCTGGGGACGGTGGCGCCCGGCACCACCTCCGGCGACCACCACACCCCCACCTTCATGGCCGACGACGCCGCCATCCCCATCGGCATGCGGGTGATGACGGGCCTGGTGCTCGACTACCTGAACGGCGGCGGCAGCTGACCTTCGGCGTCGATTGACAAAGCGCCCCTGCGGATGGATTCCGCGGGGGCGCCGTGGTGTGAATTCACGCTCAGAGGGTGTTGCTGAATCCTTCGCCTCAGCGTTGACTTCCTGAGGGAGCGCCGCACGGAACGTCAATACACCCAACCGCTTGCGCGCGACCGAAGGATCTCGTCTGCCCCACGCAAGGCTGGGATCCAGGCATGGAAGCCGGCCCCCAGGTTGTGCCGGCGAGGTCCTTCGGTCGGCGCCAGTTTCCATCGTAGAAGCAAGTTGCGGAGCGGCGCCTCCCTCAGGAAGTCAACTTTGTGGACGGTAGCAACACCCTCCCAGGAAACAGCCAGGCTGGATCGGCATCTACTCACCAAATAAGAAAGACAGCCCACCGAATGATCTTTGCTTCCCCGGAAATTCCGCTTCGTCGCCGCGCGGTACGTGCGCTTCTGCTGATGGTGATGACAGCCGCGTGCGCGCCCTCCGGCGGAACGGCGGCGGGGCCGGCGCCGGAGAGTGTGCGGGGGCACCTGCTGATCGTGGGCGGGGGACAGCAGCCGCCGGCGCTGGTGGCGCGGTTCGTAGAGCTGGCGGGGGGCGCGGGGCGCGCGCGCATCGCGGTGCTGCCGATGGCGAGCGGCGAGCCGGAGGCGTCGGGGCGAGAAAAAGCGGAGGAGCTGCGCGGGCTGGGCGCGGACGCGTTCGTGCTGCAGCTGACGCGCGCGCAGGCGATGACGGATTCGGCGGCGCGGCTGCTGGAGGGCGTGACGGGAATCTGGTTCACGGGCGGCGACCAGTCGCGGGTGACGCCGGTGCTGCGCGGCTCGCCGGTGCTGGAGGCCATCCGCGCGCGCTGGCGGGAGGGCGCGGTGGTGGGCGGCACCAGCGCCGGCGCGGCGGTGATGCCGGATTCCATGCTCACCGGCAACCAGTTCCGTCCGGGTGTCGATACCGCCGGCTACTACGAAGACGAGTATCCCGACGTGGCCCGCGGCCGCATTCAGATCGTGCCGGGGCTGGGATTCGTGCACGGCGCCATCATCGACCAGCACTTCATCCGGCGCGAGCGGCACAACCGGCTGCTGGCCGTGGTGCTGGAGCGGCCGTCGCTGATCGGCGTGGGGATCGACGAGTCGACGGCGATCGAGGTGGGGCCGGACGGGCGCTGGACGGTGCGCGGAAGCAGCGCGGTGGTGATCTACGACGCGCGCCGGGCCCGCGTTACGCCCGGCACCGCGCCGGTGCTCGGCACGGCGGAGGTGCGGATGCACCTGCTCCCCGCGGGCGGCGTCTTCGATCCGCGGACGGGGAGCGCGCGGCTGCCGTGAGATCTCGCTGGAGCGACCGAAGTCGCGGCTACCACATCACGCTGTCCGCCTTCGCGGACAAAAGCACGAGGCACCCGGCGGAGTCGCGGGGTGCCTCGTCGTCACTATCCCCTGCCCTACCAGTTATACGGAACGTAAATAGAGCACAGATAAAGCGGACGGTGTCATTCTGAGAGAGGCGCGCGCTCTGGACCTTCCCAGTCGCACCCTTGCCTGTGCGCCGACCGAAGAATTCTCTACGATGGGCGCACGGTCCTGTCGGCTACGTCTGCCTCGGCGCGAAGGACCCCGCCCGTTTCCGATCAAGATTCTTCGGTCGGCGCACAGGCCCTGAAGCATGAAGACGATTTTGCGCGGCGCCTCCCTTCAGAATGACACCGTTCTTCTAGACGCAGTCTTTTTGCGGATTCGGTCTCAGGCGGGCTGCTGGGCGTCGGATTCCAGGGCGTAGAAGGGGGACGCGTCGCCGGTCTTGTAGAGCGCGTACCAGGCATCCAGCACGCGCGGCTCGTACAGATCCAGCTTGCGGAAGATCTCGCGGGCGAACTCCAGCGGCGCGGTGCCGGGCGCGGTGATCACGTTGCCGCCGGTCACCGCGGGCTCGTCGCGGTAATGGGCGGCGCCGCCGTAGCCGGTGGCCTGCAGGTGTTCGGCGGCGTTGCCGGTGTGGTCGACGTCATCCAGCAGGCCGGCGCGCGCCAGCCCCACCGTGGCGCCGCAGATGCCCGCGACCGGCACGCCGGCGGCCAGGAACGCGCGCGCCTTTTCCATCACCTCTGGGATCCCGTCCCCATCCCACACCGCGCCGCCGGGGATGATGAGCATCGCGCTCTCCGCCGGATCCACCTCCTCCAACGACAGGTCGGGGAC